>CAIVNT010000253.1 GCA_903907305.1 uncultured Ignavibacteriota bacterium | reverse complement strand
CACGTGCCCCTTCAGGGGTGCTCTTCATGAGCACCGGTGTTTCCACTTCAATAAAATTGTGCTCATCAAAATACCGTCTGGTGATCTGGTACATCGTATGCCGCAGCATTAAATTCTTTTGCATCGGTTCACGTCGCAGATCCAGATATCGATATTTCAATCGAATATCTTCATTGGCCTCAATTTTTTCATCGATGGGGAATGGCGTGGTTTCTGCTTTATTCAGGATGGTAAGATCTTCTGCAAGGACATCGATCTCCCCTGTGGCAAGTTTACCGTTGTCCGTACCATCGGGTCTTTTTTCGACCTTCCCTGAGACGGAAATAACGAATTCTGTCCGAAGTTCTTTGGCAAGTGAGTGGATTGCTTCGCTGTCTTTAGGATTGAAAACGACCTGTGTTTTGCCATAACGATCACGCAAATCAATAAAGATTACTCCGCCAAGATCCCGGCGAGTATCTACCCAGCCTGTGAGTGTGATCGAAGATCCGATATGGGCGGGACGCAGCTCGCCGCATGTATGTGTCCGTTTTTTATACTGCATTGATTAAACAACTCTCCTAACAATAAAAAATCCCTAACTCGAGGGATTATTTGAAATACTACCCTTATGCACATTCAAGATACAGAAAAGTGCTGGTTTTTTCAATGACCATGAGAACAAAACTAATTCTGTTTGGCGAGAGTTTTGATGAATTCGATGAGTTTGTGTGGCCTGGAGCGGGGTCTATAGGCATCGTTTTCGGTGAGATATGTAAAGAATTTTCCGTCCTTAAACACTGATGGTGGACTTGGACTCTGCGGATTAAAGGGACTGAATATCCCTTTGTCTCCCCCATACGGAATTGAAGGATTAAAAATACTGGATGAAGACTGCGTTGAACCGTATTGTCCCCATTCATGAATGATGGATTGTGGATTTGCCGTATCGGCAACGATCATTCCCAAATACGTCCCATCAGGAGCTATAATACGGGAACCAAGCAGCTGAAAGAACTCTTCTTTTGTTCCAGAGTCTTCCTCATCATCGACCAATGAATCATCCGGCATGGAAGAACTTGGAGTCACTTGAGCAGAAGCAAGTGCACCGCTTCGTCCCAATGAATATCGAGTGACGCTGATCGGCTCGTTCACCTGATCGAACATGATCATATCGGTTTTCACACCGTGGAGATCGTATTTGAATGTATTCTTGAATCGTAATGCACGATCAGTTCCGGTTTCTTCTGTCAGATTATTTTGTTTATCATACTTCAGGATGCGAGAATATGTCAGTTTTCCGTCACCGCTGTATTCTTTTTCTTCCAGTAGGAATCCTTTCTCATTTCTGAGATATTGTGTCCGAGATTTTAATGCAGAGTCCGGACGATACGACCTCATTTCCAAGACCCGTTCGCTGCCGTCATAATCGAACGCAAAACGTTCGCTAAGGTTATATTGAACTGAATCATGAGCTTTGAAGAATCGCTGATATTTACTGATCGATGAGATATTGCCACGACCATCATATAGTGCAGTGATTTTTTTTAAATTATTTTTGAATTCAATAACATTTCCCCTGGCATCGTATAGATACGAATCCCGCATGAACAATCTGCCGTCATCGAGTTTTCCAATCGATTCCAATAATAGACCATTATCATCATAGACAAGTGTGATCTTACGATCTACCTTTCCATCCGCCTTATACTTCACTGTTTCAATTCTGTTGTTTCGGGAGTTATATCGATGGACGGTCTTTAGATTTAAAGATTCAGTTTTTTCCGTTTCTTCAATCAGATTACCTTTCTTGTCATATCGATAATTCTTTGTGGTGGCAACAGTTCCATCTGATGGATTATAGAGAATCTCTCTGATCATATTACCGCGTTCATCATAGCGAACTGTTGATTCGAGGATACCATTTTTCTCTACTTTACCGTATCGATAAGCATAACGGATACTGTTGATGGAATAGATACCGGCATTTGCAAGTCGTTTTCTATCCAATATTTCGGTAAGAAGGTCCCGGTCAATTTCTTTTTTACTCTTTGGAAT
>CAIVNT010000252.1 GCA_903907305.1 uncultured Ignavibacteriota bacterium | reverse complement strand
GGTCCCCGGTCACAATATCCGTTGATTTTTGCAATGTGTTCTTGATATTGCGGAGGATCTTGCTGAAGACAGGATCGTTCTCCCGGTACAGACGGAAGATGCCGTCATTGAGTTTAGTGAAGACGAGCGACCGGAAATAGATCATCAGGGAATCACTTGAAGCGTTCAGCGGGTTCCGTTCATCGGAAAAATAATGGAGCAGTTCAATGAATGCTCCATCAGCATCCCGCTCAAATATCTCTGCGATGCAATCAAAGGCAATGGATTCAACGGTGAGCGGGAATGACTGAAGGTGGAGTTTTCCTGATCCGATCAGTTGTTTCAGGCGAATGACGACAAAATGGTGTGCAATCCGTACCATTTCATTGATCTGGGAATGCGATGCTTCGCCGGTAAGGAGCAACGGCAGCAATTGATCGATATTTTTGGGATGCACTGACACAATATTGGAAGGGAGTGCAGGAAAGTAAAAATTGCAGTAAGGAGAAGCAAGGTCTAATATGGCAGGAAATAAAGTTGGCGTTTTAGGCCAACGTCATAGAAAGATATCCTACACCGATAGTGAACTAGCAGTAGGTATAGGACATCTTCCAAAACCGCGGGTTATTTTTCCATGAGCCACTCGATCATTTGCGGCTCATTCAACTCTTTAAATACACGAATATGCATACCGCTGATAAGAGCAAGGTTTTCACCGAATTTAAGTCCATTTTCATCATGATCGGTGACCATGTCCACAAAAGCGATGCGCATACCGATGGAATTCGCTTTCACATAATTTTTTTTGATCAGGTCGAACATCTCTATCGAATCCAGGCTTGCCCCGGAGAGGTAACTTTTAATCAGCACGTTGCTGCAGCGGTAAAAGATGCATGCGCCGTAGATCTCGTTAAAACAAGCGGCCGCATTCACGAGAGAATTTTCTCCCTTGACAACTGCAAGCAGAAACTGATCTTTTTGTTCTATGTCAACGGTGCAATTCAAGAATGATATATCGTGCATACAATTGGTTCTTTAAAAAAAACAAATCAACATTGTTCGATTCTATGAGACTTAAAATGAGTGATAAGATACTATCCTTACGGTTCCTCACTATTGCTGAACCTATTCTCTCAATAACTGATTTTTATACGCTTGATGAAAATAGTAGTGACGAACTTTTCATAATAGGGAAACCGATTGGGATTATACCGTTGAATCGAACGCGAAGTTATTAAACGGATACATCAGACCGGATTCGAGATACGGTCGGGATTAAAATCTTGGGGAGAGGTGTGAAGAAATTATGCACTGCTTTGCTGAGTAGCAAGAGTTAAACAGCAAAATATTTTTCTTGGCGTATTAGGCCAAACAAATGAAGATCATCAAATGATATTTATGGCAAAATAGAACACTCCCTCCCGACGCAGGCGGGGAAAGAGTAGAAAGAATGGATCTACACGGATAATAAAATGAATGAGAGATCTGAAAAATAGATTGTCCATTGTCATTCAGACAATCCTTTAGTTTTACACAGTCTCGATCCCTTCGGCACATACTTTTGGTCGAAGACTTGATTTTTCGAGCAAGAGTCAAGAAAAATGGATGCCCGATAAGATCATTCGGGCATGACAGATTTTTTGGGAGAGGTGTTCTAGCAATTACACAGTCCGTCCCTTCTGATATTTAAAACGACAGAACCCGCGTTCATTGCGCGGGCTCTTGTCTGAGATCTGATAATCTGATCTCTGTTCTTAATCCATAATACGGCGAAGGAATGCCGGCTTATCAAGATCCTGCCGGTCCTGTTCTATATTATGAACCTTCGGTTCTTCCTGTGAGGTCATCGGATTCACGGTGACACCGCGGCGAAGATAGGTTGGTGTATCAAACTTCTGCAGATCGCGGACGCCGGTCGGGATATGATCTACCTGGATGCCGCGCGCACGCTGTGCTGCGAAGCGGTCCTGCTGCTGCGGTTTCACGGCAGCTTTGTTGAATCCGGTTGCAATAACAGTGACCATGATCTCGTCGGTGAGATTATTATCCACAACTACGCCGGCAAGAACTTCCGCATCATTCCCTGCTGCTTCGGAGATGATCGCAATGGCTTCATCATATTCCTGAATGGAAAGATTCTGACCGCCGGTGATGTTGACGAGCAGTTTTTGTGCACCTTTAATATCCACTCCTTCAAGCAGCGGACTGGAGATTGCGATGTTCGCCGCTTCGGTTGCGCGGTTCTCTCCGGTTGCGATTCCGGTTCCCATCAACGCATCGCCCATATCCCGCATAACGCGTTTCACGTCGGCAAAGTCGCGATTGACTAATCCAGGGACGGTAATGATATCCGAAATACCGCGCGTAGCATTATACAGCACGCTGTTCGCCACTTCGAATGCCTGAGAAATCGGTGTGGCTTTGTCCACGATCGTCAACAGACGCTGGTTCGGGATGATGATAAGCGTATCGACATGCTTGCGGAGTTCTTCGATACCGTACTCTGCCTGCGCCATACGTTTTTTCCCTTCGTGCGTGAAGGGCTTCGTAACGATACCGACGACGAGAGCACCAAGACTCTTTGCAACATTGGCAACGACAGGAGCGGCACCGGTACCTGTTCCGCCGCCCATACCTGCGGTGACGAATACCATATCGCTGTTCGCTAATACTCGTGCGATCTCATCCTTATCCTCTTCCGCTGCACGCTGGCCGACAGAAGGATCTGCGCCTGCTCCGAGTCCGCGTGTGAGGTTCTTCCCGATGCGGATCTTTGATGTTGCTGAATTGCGGTCCAGCGCCTGCACGTCCGTATTGATCGCGACAAAATCCACGCCGCTCAGTCCTCGGGTGATCATGCTGTGCACTGCATTCGTTCCGCCGCCGCCGACGCCGACGATGCGGATCTTTGCGCCATTTTCGGACGGGGTGTCAAATTCGATAGCCATGGTGACTCCTTTTGTAAGTTGGTGAGAGATAGTTTATGATAAAAATTTTAATTGATGTCAGTAGGTAGATATCAGAAGCCAGATAACAGACTACAGACATTATGTGTTCTTTATTTTCTTTTGAAGACCGATAAGCATTGCAATAATTTCATCGGTGTGATTGAATAATTGATCGTATATTCCTTTTGTTATAAACTCATTCTTCAGCGAAATATCTAAACAGCAGATGCATTCATATCCGGAACGAATCGAATAATCCAAGAATTTGGAGAACTCCTTTTCTGAACTGTTCCCTGACCCTTCTGCGATATTCAATGCGATCGAATCAACAGCCCTACGATATTGCTGCGACAAAGCAAACATTTCTTCCTTTGGATATGTCTTCAGTGTTTTCCTGACTACACACCCTAGGTCTATCGCCTTATCGTATACTTTTAGTTTCTTGAAATTGTGCATTTTTTTTGCTCTCTCTGTTATCTGATGTCTGATTACTGAATGCTGCTTTTAGAGTTCGTCAAACCAGCCCTTCATCCGTTTCAGGATCCCTCCTTCGGTCCCTTTCACTTTTGTTTCGGGAACATTCGATGCCATACCGCGTGCACGGCTTTTGATGGCGTGCAGCACGAGTCCCACACCGGTAGCATACATGGGATTTTCGATCTCGCGGACGAAGCCGCCACGGAATCCGCGCGGAATGCCGAGTTTCACCGGCATGCCGAGTACTTCGCGTGCAAGATCAGTTGTTCCTTTCACCAATGCACCGCCGCCGGTCAGCACAACACCTGCGGACAGATGTTTCTGATATCCCGAACGTTTGATCTCCAGCGCTGCAATCTCAAGTATCTCTTCCATTCTCGGCTGAATGATCTGGCAGAGCATCTGTGTATCGATGGTCATCGGTTCACGTCCGCCGATGCCGGGAATGGTGAAAGGATTGTTCTCGGCGATCGATGTGATATGCGTATGTCCGTGTTTCAATTTGATCTCTTCCGCCTGCGTGGTGAGTATGCCGAGGCCGCGCCGGATATCATCCGTCACTTTACTTCCGGCAATTCCGATCACAGCGGTATGACGGATGGTCCTATCGGCGAATACGGCAAGATCCGTTGTTCCGCCGCCGATGTCGATCAGCACAACGCCGACTTCCTTCTCTTCTCCATCGAGAACGGCATCGCTCGAGGCGAACGGTTCAAGGACGATGTCACTTACGCTGACGCCGGCGCGCGTAACACAGCGGATGATATTCTGCGTTGCGGTAACGAGTCCAGTGATGAT
>CAIVNT010000251.1 GCA_903907305.1 uncultured Ignavibacteriota bacterium | reverse complement strand
GGCTGCATCACCGGCATTTCCCAAGAAATGAAGTCGCACGTTTTGTTGTCACCCGATGCATTCGTGCAGCGGAAGAAGATCCTACGCTTGCGCGTTTTGCTCTTTACGATCTCACCATCCGTACATTTCGGACATTTCACGCCGGTGCTGATAGCCTGCGTATTCTTGCAGGTAGGATAGTTCGAACATCCGAGGAATGTTCCGAACGGTCCTCCTTTTACTTTCATATCACCGCCGCACAGTTTACAGATGAGTCCTGTAACATGTGCATATTTTCCGTCTCGTCTTCGAGCGGCTTGCGGTTCTTACAGTTCGGGTAGCCCGAGCACGCTTTGAATTGTCCGTATCTACCCCACTTGATGATCATCGGCTTGCCGCAGAGATCGCATGCTTCGCCGGCATCCTGCTGCAGCGATTTCTTGATCTTGCCCGCCTGTTCATTCATATGTTCCAATGAATGACTGAACGGTTTATAGAAATCGTCGAGCACTTTAATATAATTATTCTGTCCGCTGGCGATCGTTTCAAGCTCATCTTCCATCTGAGCGGTGAACTTATAATTGACGATCTCCGGGAAGCACTTCATCAGGATCTTGATCACAACCTGACCGAGTCCGGTCGCACTCAGTTTCCTGTCCTGCTGATCGACATATTGACGGTTGAGAATGGTAGAAAGGATCTGTGCGTAGGTGCTGGGACGGCCAATGCCCAGTTCTTCCAGTTTCTTTACCAAACTGGCTTCGGTATATCGTGCCGGCGGTTTTGTAAAATGCTGTTTTGGGAAGAGCTGCTCCAAATTTGCACGCTGTCCCGCTTCCAGATCCGGAGGGATCTTCGATGTTGGATCCTCATCGGTATCGATCCCCCGTTCTTCCATCACATCGTCATAGACCTGCAGAAAACCGCGGAAGATAGGAACTGAACCGGTCGCGCGGAACAAATAGATGCCACCGGAAAGATCCACGGTCAGCTGCTCGAATGTTGCATTACTCATCTGGGACGCGACGAAACGGTTCCAGATCAATTGATACAGTGCATACATATCCTTATCAAGATGACGCTTGACAAATTTCGGAGTGAACTTGATCGAGGTAGGACGGATCGCTTCGTGTGCATCCTGTGATGATTTCCCTTTTTTATATTCTCTCTTTTCTTTAGGAAGATATTCTTTGCCGTAATTGGAATAGATGTATTCACGCACCGCACCGACCGCTTCTTCGCTCAAACGGGTGGAGTCGGTTCTCATGTATGTGATAAGACCGACCGTCCCCTCATCGCCGAGGTCGATACCTTCGTATAGTTTCTGCGCAAGCATCATTGTCCGTTTTGCTGAGAGACGCAGACGACTTGCCGCTTCCTGCTGCAATGTACTGGTGATAAAAGGAGGATTCGGATTTCGTTTCACTTCTTTCTTCTGCACATCCGCGATCTTATAATCCTGTTTCTTGATCGCTTCGACATGTTCGTTCGATGTCAATTCATTCGCGATGACAGGATCTTTACCGGAGATCTTTGCAAGCCGAGCGATGAACGGTTCGGATTTATCCGTTTTAAACTCCGCGCTGACCGTCCAATACTCTTCCGGAACGAATTTCTTGATCTCATCCTCACGTTCACAGATGATGCGCAGTGCAACGGATTGTACGCGTCCCGCCGACAGACCGTAATAGACGGTCTTCCAAAGGAACGGACTCACTTTATATCCCACCAGTCTGTCCATCGCACGTCGCGCGCGCTGTGACTCTACCAAATTGTAATCCACTTTTCGCGGATTATCCATTCCCTCGGCGATACCGCTCGGCGTGATTTCGTGGAACAGCACGCGGTAAATATTTTTATTCTTGTCTTCGAGTTCTTCTGCAATATCAGATGCTATCGCTTCCCCTTCACGATCCGGGTCAGTTGCGATATAGATATTCTGTGCATCGTTGGCATAACTTTTCAGTTTGGCGACGACCTCTTCTTTTCCCGCGATCACTTCATACACGGAGGCATACTGATTCTCCACATCCACACCAAGTTTGCTCTTCGGCAGGTTCTTGATATGACCGACGGATGCCTCGACAACATAATCTTTTCCAAGATATTTGTTGATGGTCTTTGCTTTGGAGGGTGACTCTACGATGATTAACGATTTTCCCATTGTATAAAACTGCTTTTCCTGTAATTAATTGATTGTATCTTTGCCGCCGAGCATTGTCCTGCTGCCCGTATTGAACGAATCATCGCTCTCAGCCATTAATTGTGCTACCATTGTTTTCACTTCGTTCAGCTCGATTGCTGTATAACCGCTCATCATGATCCGGTCGATCAGCACTTCAATATCCATATCCGTGATCAGTCCCAGTTCACGGAGCTGGATCATATATCCGTATGCTTCCGTATTGATCACCGCACGTTCCACGTCATGCAGCACACGATGAGAATGCGGTGAACTCTGCGCGGTATCCGTGATGATATTCTCACCATCCGCAATTTTTTCAAAAAGCCAATTAAACGCCGTACTGATCTCTGTGGTGGAATATCCTTTCTTGGACAGCACCGACAGGTCGATATCATTGATCGGAATGTTATTCCTCAATTCGCCGATAAGATAGACCAGTATTTCAACGATCTTTTCCTGCATTCTTTTTCTTTCCTTCACTGGTTCAAACTCAATTCTGAAACATATCGTTCCTGGATCGAATCCATCCTCTTCTTGGATGTTGGTGTCGTATCATCATAACCGATGGCATGCAGTGTGCCATGCACAACCAATCGCGTCATTTCGTTCTTCACGCTCACCTGATGTTCCTTCGCTTGACGCTTTGCCTGCTGACCGTTGATGTAGATCTCCGCAGAGACCTGTTTCTGTTCCAGCGGGAATGTGATGACATCCGTTACATAATCATGACGAAGAAAATTCCGGTTGATCGTCCTGATTCGGCCGTCATTAATAATAACAAACGAGAGTTCCGCATCTTTAATTCTTTCTGCCTTGCAGACATGCTGTATGATCTTCTCTACGGCAGATGCTGAGAGTGAAACATCCCTGGGAACATTCGATACAATGGTGAGCGATGTCGTGATCATTTCTTTTTCTTCTTCGGTTTCTGATCGTTCTCCGTAAGCGAGAGTGCAATACCGGCAAGCATCACATCAATGCTGAGCATACGGTAATCACCGGAGAGGATCTTCCTGTCGACGTTCGCATAGAACGTGCATCCGCCCTCTTTTTCGATCACGATGGCAGAGACCTTCTCTTTGGTCTCACCGACGAACGTTACTTCGCCGACATCCTGACTGACCGCATAACCGCTGCAGAACTGCAGCTGGAAATGGGTGTTCTGTGTATACGCAGAGATCAGATTTCCTTTTTTCTTCCCGATCAATATATCCGGATAGATCTCCAACGCGAGCTGGCGATTCTCTTTGGCGTTGGAAAGTTCAAAACGGAAATTGTTCCCTTTGAATTTTCCCTCAACGCCGAGCACTTTCCCGATCGCGGCGATGTCAGATTTTTTGAATGTCGATTTCATGCGAATATCCTTCAAACAGAAAAACCCCGTTGCTCATTTGCCGGGGTTCGATGTCTCACGGTAATATGGATTGTCAAAACGGTCAAATGAGCATCAGGTCTGTACAAATATAGAGAGAGGTTGCCATGGAAGTCAAGTTTTTCGTTTTTACCACGAAATTTCAAGACCTTCGTATGCGGCGGAACATTCAAATGTGAAATTCTTCTGTTTGATCTCGTTGCGGCATTTCTCGAGGATCCGGTCTATGTGTTCGTCCGTTCTGTTCGGTTCGTGGTGGAACAAAATGCAGTGTTTCACATTGGCTTCATTTGCTAATTTCAATGCGAAGAGATAGTGGGAATGTCCCCAGCCGACCTTGTCTACATATTCCTCAGGCGTATACGTTGCATCGTGTATAAACACGTCTGCACCTCGGGCGAAGTCCACAATGCGCTGGTTTGGGTCTCCTCGATGCTCGAGAAATTTTTTGAGAACAACCGGTTCGAAGTTCGACAAAAGCTGAGCCGATGCCTTATCGAACGGTTCGTTGTCGCTTACGTAAACGATCGATTTCCCATTGTAATCGATCCGGTATGCGACGGTGAAGCCGGGATGATTCACGTAGATCGTGCGGACATGCGCATCGAAGATGTTGAACTCCTCTTCGCTGATGCTGCGGAAGTTGAGATTTGCTTTCAATTCGTTCAACTGTATCGGAAAATAGATCTTCTTCATCTGATCGGCAATGATATGCTGAAGATCGATCTCTTCCCTATCCGTCCCGATGACGGTGATCTCGTTCCCTGAAACGAACGCGGGTTTGAAGAAAGGAAAGCCCTGGATATGATCCCAGTGAGGATGGGTGATCAGAATATATGTTTTGATCGATTCGCCGTTCGCGATCAAATGATCACCGAGATTACGTATGCCGGTGCCGGCATCAAAAATGATGAGTTCACCATTATCTAACCGGAGTTCCAGCGACGGAGTATTTCCGCCGTATCTCACTGTACTTTTTCCGGGAGTCGGAATCGATCCGCGTACTCCCCAGAATTTCAATTTCATCGGTGAGTCTCCTTCTGTGATCGGAAGACCGTGCCTCGATCAGCGGTATGTTGCAACGTAATCAATATAGTTTTGTGCGGATTGTGCAAGGAATTTCTTCTCGTCATCGGTCAAAGGTCGAATCACTTTCCCGGGAACTCCGGCGACCAGCATTCCTTCCGGGATATTCATTCCCATCGTTACAACGGCACCGGCGGCGATAAGACAATATTTGCCGACAGTCGCATTGTCCAGAACGATCGCACCCATTCCGATCAATGAATAATCCTCGATCGTGCAGGCGTGGATCACAGCGCTGTGTCCGATGGTGACATTTGAGCCGATATGCGTCGGAAATTTCTTATTCGTCACATGAACGACCGTGCCATCCTGGATATTAGTCCGTTCGCCGATGCGGATAAAATTAACATCACCACGGATGACCGTATTGAACCAAACACTTGAATCCTTACCGATCTCCACATCACCGATAATGTGGACGCCGTCGGCGATGAACACCGTCGGATCGATCTTCGGAGTGATTCCTTTATACGTGATAATACCCATGATCTATTTCGCTTTCGGAGGGATCCAACCGGGTCTATTCCATTTGATCAATTCGATATGAACGCTGCCGAGGATCACTTTCATCTTTGCTACAATCGGTATGCCGGCTTCATCATTGCTGAAGAATCCTTTGAAATATCCGGTAAGGCCAAACACACCGGTGAAATCAGATGTACCGTCGAATTCGATCGTTTCAATCGGATACTTCACTGCATCGATCTCCTGCTCACCCAGTTTATTCATAAAATTGAAATGCGTCTTATACGACTTTTCGTTCACCATTACCGGAACGCTGTACTTCGTCACCTGCCGATAATTCAGACGGGCATAGTAGAAGAGCGAAAGACCGTCGAGATTCCGTTCGGTGACAGTGCCCTCGCCGGACTTAAAAATGACTCCGCCGGGATCCGATCCGAACTCATACATAAATTTAAACTTCTTATAATCATACATGTATTTTACGTAATCTTTCTTCTCAGGCTTTGAAGTGTTATGCGTGATGAAGAATTGCGAGAACGCATCATCATCCATTTCCGAATAGAAGACCTGATGCAGATCGACAAACGGAAGTCCGCTGTAGGAATCGAGGAAGGCTTTCCCTTTATAGACCTTCACACCGTTCCGATAGGAACTGTCGATGATCGTCATTTTCACAAGACCGATATCGAAGACCGAATAGCTGACGTTGTACTGCAATTCTTCACCGGGAAGAAACATCGCACCATTTGCGGGAAGTTCAAAAGTAAAAGAAGATGAAGGCCTGGCTTCAATGGGATTATACGTAGTTCCGGGAGCAATAAGAATGAATACCAGCGCCGCTGCCGCGGCGCATACCAATAGAGATAAAGATTTCATACGAGGAGGTTCTGTCCTAAAT
>CAIVNT010000250.1 GCA_903907305.1 uncultured Ignavibacteriota bacterium | reverse complement strand
TTCTCCATCCGCAGGACGTGCGGCCTGTTTCCCGGACCGACAGTCTCGCTTCCGCTCTTTACAGCGAAGGAAATTACTGGAAGCTCATGGAGATCTCCAGACAGATGAGCCTCGATTCCCTCTCGCCGAAATATCTCTTCGCGCTCGGCATGAGTTACGCTGCACTCAGCGAAACGCAGCGCGCGTTGGACTGTCTGAAGCGTTCCGTTGCACGTGATTCTTCAAAACTGCAATACCGTTATCAGTATGCACGTATGCTCTCCCAGTCAGGATTGTATCAGGATGCAGTGGAACAACTGACGGTCTGCATCGCGCTGGACAGTACATATATTCCCGCGCGCTTTCAATTGGGACTCACGTACGCAGCTCAGAAGAAACAGGTGGAGAAGGAACTCGCTATCTTCACTCAGCTCATCGAACGCAATCCAAACGACTTCGTCAGTCTTTATTATGTATCCGAAGCATTGAAACGCGAAAACCTTTTGGATTCCGCCGCGCAGTACCTTCGCCGGTCTCTCGCGGTCAATCCCCGATACCTGCCGTCACTGATCTCTTACTCCAACTATTGCAACGGAAGAAAGAATTATGCCGAAGCGCTCGAGAATTATCTTCGGGCGGACTCCGTCCGCAGCGACAATAAGGATCTGAAATTCCAGATTGGTGAATGTTACCGACGTCTCGGCGATCTGCAAAGCGCGAAATCATTCTTCAAGCAGGCGATCACGATGGATTCCACAAACGGAATGTATCATGCACAACTGGCGTATGCATATTTCACGGGTGAACAGTATGATTCATCCGCCATGTATTATCAGCGCGCCATACTGAACGACGATGAGAATCCGCAATACTACAGAAACATCGCTCTGGTCTATAAAAAACTGAACGTGACGGACATGGTGATCCAATCATATAATAATGTCATTCGTGTGCTTCATCCCGAGGTGACCGCGTACGCGTACAGCGATCTCGCCGCATTCTGCATGGAGAAATTATTATGGAGAAAAGCGATCGATGCCTATCAGCGGGCGCTGGAGATGAATCCGGAAATGATCGATCCGTATTATTTCTTAGGGACATGCTACATGCAGATCCCGGACAACCAAGCAGCTATCCGGATGTTCGAAACATTCCTCCGTAAGACGGCGAACGATCCTGAGAAGAAAGGGGAACGCTATACCGCACAGAAAATGGTGGAATATTTGCGGACCCAAAAACGATCAAAATAAGTCCTGAACATATCGAAGGAGGTTGTTCCTTTTCTTGTTTTCATTCCGTAATCCTTTAAAACGGACCCACTTATCCTCTTCGTCCTTCTTCGGATCATTTTCGTGATTGCCCTTCACCAAATGAATCAGTACGTTTCCCGAAATTAACCGGGCAGCGTTGTTTCCATTCATTCCATCAGCAATATTTTCTATGGGTCATCACGAGCGTGTCATTCCGTCGTTCGCTTTTATTCTTCCGCTGCTGCTGTCGCTCAGCTGTAATTTCAATACGGTGGAACGCTCAGTTTCCACCCCGGGACAATTCGTCCTTACGGGCGGCAATGCAAAGAAACTGACCCTGTTCATGAACAACGGTTATACCTTTGTTCTAAACACATGGTCGGTCGACACAGTACGGCACCGCATTTATGGAACCGGATCTCAGATCGACCGGGTTGGAGTTGTGTTTTACCTCAATTCGGTTTCCGTGAATGAATCAGATGTGAGTGTGAGCGAATCCAATATCTCGGCAACGGAAGGGACCACTACGGGAAGAGTGCCGATTAAAGTGCATGGAAAAGACGGATCGGTGACTGTACTCGATACATGGAGTTTTGATCACGCCTCGAAAGTCATTTCCGGTTCCGGGGCACAGTGGAATGCCGACCGTGACCTTGTTTCCAAAAGTTTCTATTCGCTCCCATCGACTGACGTTGCGCTGATCGAAAAGAATACCGTTGAACGCTCTTCCATACAAAGCGCCTTTACTGTGTTGATCACCGGCAATGTCGTGATCGCAGCGATCTGTCTCACTAATCCGAAAGCGTGCTTCGGTTCGTGTCCTACGTTCTATGCACAGACCGACAGCGGCGAAGCATTGGTGGCGGAAGGCTTCTCCGCAAGCATTCTGCCCGTACTTGAGGCAACGGATATTGATGCACTCGTTTCGGTACATCCGAAGAACAGAGTGCTGCCGTTGCGTATGACGAATGAAGCGCTGGAGACGCACAGCATCCGAAGCGCAGACATCATTGCGGTACGAAGAAAACATGGCGGAACAGTCTACATCTCTCAGGATGAACAGTTCTACGAAGCCCGTTCCGTTGTTCCGCTCTCGTCCGCTCTCGGAAGCGAAGGTGACTGCACCGAACTTCTCCGCTCGTTCGATAGCCGCGAACGGTTCAGCGCAGCGGATTCGTTCGACCTGGCCGGGAAAGAAACGATCGAGCTGACATTTCCTTCCGCATCGTTCGCGCATGCAGGACTGATCCTCGGATTCCGTCACACGCTTCTTTCCACGTACCTGTTCTATCAGACGCTGGCGTATATGGGAACCTCCGCAGGAACGCTGCTGGCAAAGATCCAATCCAAACCCGAAGAGTTTCTCGAACACTGGCAAGGTCCAAGTGAACTCCTTGGAGGTATCGAAGTACAAATACCCGAACAAAACGGCGGATGGAGAACGGTACAAGTAGTCAAAGAGACCGGACCGATAGCGCGGAATATGACGATCGTTCCGCTGCTTGAAGGTGCTCCTGCGACCAAGATCCGGCTTCGGATGACCAAGGGAATGTGGAGGATAGACCAGACAGCGATGGCGGAGATCGTACCAGTGAACGATGCCGTTCAGATCGGACCCCGAGCGGTTTATCGTGACGGAAAACCGGATTCAACGGCGTTCACACAGCTGACGGATCCTTTGCAGCTGCTCAACACATATCCGGGGGATGAATATACAATAGAATATCTGCTCCCTGAAGATTTTTCCGAGCGCGATCTCTTCCTGAAAAGCCGCGGATATTATATAGAGTGGATGCGTGACGTGTGGATGAAAGACGAGAACTTGGCGCGCATTGCGCAGCTGGTCAGTTCACCAAAACAATTCCTGCGGACCGAAGCACCTCGGTTCAAACAAGCAGAACAAAGTATGGAACAGATCTTCTGGAGCAGTAAATATGTTCGTCCGAAACAATAACGGTCCAATATTCCTCTTTTTGCTTCTTTGCGGACTCACCGGATGCGTCAGTTCCAGCGCACCGTCAGGATGGTTACCCCCTGTCGAATCGGTTCCAACCGATGTGTATGGAGGATGGCTTAAGGTCGAGAAACGGGAATTCAAAGGATACAGCATGGCGCTGGGAGAATTCATCGGACTCCGCGACTCCGCCGTTTTTCTGTTGACAGAAAAAGGGTACCTGAAGATGATCCCGATGAAAGACGTGCGGAATGCTACTTTGTTCATTCATGAAAATAACGGCGGCAAAGCAGCGCTAACAACTTTTTTAGGCACTGTCTCGACCATCTCGAACGGATTCTACCTCCTTATCACTGCGCCCATCTGGATCATTTCCGGCACGATCCTTACCGTTCAGGCGTCAAATAAGGGAAATTATTATCAAGCTGAACCGGACTTCGCCTGGTGGGACTCATTCAAATTGTATGCACGCTTTCCTCAGGGGATCCCTGAAAACTTCGGACAAACACCGCTGAAACCAAAACCACACGAATAACTATTTTCCAGAACAAGATCCGCCTCGCCCTATTTTTTTTTCAACATTTTCCTCTTTTTCGCGTATCTTGAGTCATGTCTTTAGAACAAAAAAAGAAACATACATTCTTCAACACCTTCCAGAACGATCTCCGGAACACGAGAGCGTACAACAACTTCCGCAAAGAATCCAAAGAGGTTGCCGATTTTTATTTAACGGACGAACAGCGTGAACGGTTGAAAGGGATGACGAACATCAAACGGTCCCTCTTCCAATCCGGCTGGATCCTCCGCGCAATGTTCCAGAAATTAACTCCGATGCGTCAGATGATGTTCGTTGCGGGAATTATCTTTCTCATCCGGGTGAGGGCTTCATTCGGCGATGAGAATTTTTTCACCATCGATTTCAACGCACTCTTCGGCGGCGGACTCCTTATTGTTGTGATCCTGCTTGAACTGAAGGACAAATTGCTCGCGCATGACGAACTGGAAGCAGGACGAAAGATCCAGGAATCGCTCATGCCGAAACGCGTGCCGAATGTGAACGGATGGAAACTGTGGCTCTACACCCGCTCAGCGAACGAAGTGTGCGGCGATCTAATCGATCATATGACGCTGGAAGAAGGACGATTCAATATCGTGATGGCAGATGTGGCGGGTAAAGGACTTCACGCAGCGCTCATCACCGCAAAACTTCAGGCGACCATCCGTGCACTTGCCGGCGAGATCAGAACACTTCCGGAACTCATCGGAAAGATCAATGCCATCGTACACAGGGACAGTCCGTCACACATTTTTTCTTCGTTGTTCTATGCCGAATGCTCAGAAGTGAACGGGACGATCCGCTTCGTCAACGGAGGACATTTCCCCGCGCTGATCGTCCGCGGAAACACTGTCGAGGAAACAGAGAAAGGTGATGCGGCGCTCGGTTTGGTGCGCACAATGATCTTTACGGAACATACTGCAACGCTCAACGGCGGCGACCGGTTCATTCTTTTCTCGGACGGTCTGACTGAAGCGAAGAACGAAGCCGGGGAATTCTTCGGCAAAGAACGATTCGTCGATATTCTTGCAAAGACCTCCGGTTCACCGGAACAGATCGGTTTCGCCGTGCTGCAGCAGGCAGATGCGTTCATCGGAAGGTCCACACCATCCGACGATCTCTCATTGATCATCGTACAAAAATTGTAGACCATTGATCCAAGACAGGCACAAACAGTGTACTCCTACGGAGGTACTTCAGCAAAAAAATTAGAGCGTATCTCAAAAATGAAATATATCTTTAATTCAATTGTCATTCCCCCAACGGGGCCGTTGGCCGCATGATTTTGGTCGAAGACTCGACTCTTCGAGCGGGAATCCATGAAACTGCCTGCCCGCCTAGTGAAATTTAGTGTGGCAGGCGGGGACCCCCGATAAGAGCTCCGCTTTTGGAGTCCCGCAATGCGGAGTCCCAAAAGGCGGGACATTCGGCCAACGGCCACGTTGCGGGGGTGACAGAGTTGTTTTTGAGATAGCTTCTAGATTTTTTTCATAAGAGCCCCGTAGGGGCCAATGCTGTCAGGATAAGAGTTTAGAATGCTTCGGCGCGTGTCGCAATTATTGTTCATCCTTCGGTGCGTCCCGATTTGTTGTTTAATCG
>CAIVNT010000249.1 GCA_903907305.1 uncultured Ignavibacteriota bacterium | reverse complement strand
CAATACGGACCCATACTCATAAAATCATGTTTATCCCCGCTTGGAGGAATCTGTTTCTTCTCCATCACCGACATTGGTGTGAGTAAAAGGATGGAATCCGCTTCCCGCAGAAATTTTTTCACTGCAGATGGATACGCCGCTTCCCCTTTCTGAACAAGAGAATGTATTTTTTCGATCTGATGCACATCCAAAAATACCGGGGAATTGCCCGCAGGCTGTGAGATCATCACACAGGAACCGAACAGGATCATTATGAATGGAAAAAGTGTATAGCGAATGATAACATCGCTGTTCATTGTGGAGTTATCCTGAACACGTTGAAACTATTTATGATTTGATGACTGCGCGTCGTTCTAAAACCAAAATATCCTTCGCGGTACGGATCCTTGTCCAAATAATCAAAGAAAAGCACACCGTTCACGAATTGCTGAGTTCTCCCATCAATTACAATGATGGTGATTTGATACCTCATATTCCCTTTGAGGAGATGCTCTTTATCAAGGTATTCCGTAATCACAGGTTTTGTCCCGTTATTGAAATATTTCCTAAACCGTGTTGTCTCATTATCATGTCCGCCAATACCACTGTAATAAAGATTCAAATTATCATAGGATGAGAATTTCCCGTTGCGCGATATCATGCCCGGTTTCATCGGATCAGTCGCCATCCAGAATGCATTCAGGTCCGACACGCGGTCATTCGGACCACCTTTATCGATAACAACAACATCGTACGTTATCATGATATTTCCGGTCATTTTTTGATTGAACCAGACCGATGCACCGCCGGAGACGCTGATATCTAAAGACCCTTTTATAAATCGGATACCGGATGACGCTGTGTCTTCAAACTCAGCAGTCCAATTGTTGCTCTCTTTTTTAAAATTATCGGAGAAGAGCAGTTTTTTGTTATACGTATCCGGAGACTGCGTGCGGGAATTCTGGGGAACGACAAGCGTTGCCAACAATGAAAGACAAAAACAGATCATGATCAATCGGGTCATTTATTTCGTTTCCTGACTTTTAAAAAATGAGATCATTTTCCCGTTCAATTGTTTCGAGACAGTTGAATATTCTTTGGAAGCGGATACATTCACCGTCTCATTCGGATCAACAGAATAATCATACAATTCTCTAGCAACGACCAATGAATCGGAATATTTACGGGTGCTTCGGAAATTATCCTTCATCCATACAGTGTACCGATATCGCTCCGTTCGGATGGAGTATCCCATGAATTCACCGTCAGAATACCCGAGCCGGGTCGTTTCCATTGCATTCGCTGTCCTTGGATACTGACTGACGGCGAATTCTTTCATCTTTTTCTTCGGTTGTTTCATTGCAGGGACGAGGCTTTTTCCGTCGATCGTACCCGGAACAGCGACATCTGCCAGTTCGCAAATTGTCGGATAGATGTCGATGAATTCCGTCATCGAATTCGTAACAGACGGTCTTATCCATGGTGCTGAGATGAGCAGCGGTGCATGAGCGGCCTGTTCGAAGTTGGTGTGTTTGCACCATAGATTATGATCTCCCAAATGCCATCCATGATCACCCCACAGGACGATGATCGTATTCTTTGAAAGTCCGAGAGAATCCAGAGTGTTCAACAAAATACCGATCTGCGCATCAGTATACGACACTGAAGCATAGTATCCGTGAATGAGTTCTCTCTGTTTCTCAACAGGGATGTCCAATCCTCCCCCTTTGTTATCAGAGAATGAAGAAATGGAGGGGATGTCGGAATATGCATAGATCTCCGATGCACGATGATATGCGAGGTCGGGACTGTCTTTCGCTTTCTGCTGAAAAGGTGCCAGCGGCATTGCATCACGCCGATAGAGATCCCAATATTTTTTCGGTGCGACGAACGGCAGATGCGGTTTGCTGAATCCGACGGCGAAGAAGAACGGAGAATTTTTTTTTGACAACTGGCCAAGGAT
>CAIVNT010000248.1 GCA_903907305.1 uncultured Ignavibacteriota bacterium | reverse complement strand
TATTATTTGCAATATTATTTTTTAGAAACAGCACTAGAACGCGAGGGAATGACATCCGGATAGGGTAATTCTTATGATATTTTCACCAAAGGCGGCGAACAAGCCGCCTTTTTCTTTCGTCCAAACCCGTGTACATTGTAACTCCCTCCAAGTTTTTTTATCTTTTATGAAATATCGAAAGGAAATACCGCTGTATGATGAAGCGTTTCTTATGGTTTTGTGCTGCAGGATCGATCATTGCACTTATTACATTCTCCGGATGTTCCTCAAATAAAGAGACTGCTGCTGCTCCGCCTGTCCAAAATCCGCATACGCAGGAACAAGGAGGCCAAAAGGACCAGTCCGCAGCGATGCAGCTGTTCATCGATGGTTCGCTGAAAGAAAGCAAGGGTCAGTTCGCCGACGCCATTCTGGATTATCAGGAAGCGGTCCGCTACGATCACGATCCCGCGATCTTTTTTGCAATGGCAAAATGTTATATGCAGCTTCGACGCTTCTCCCCGGCCGCGGAAAATGTGATGATGGCGATCGAACATGAACCGGAGAAAGTGGAATACCGCGAACTGCTTGCACAGATCTATCTGAGCGCTGGACAATTCGACAAAGCAGCAGAGGAATTCCGTAACGTGCTGAAGATCGATCCTGCGAACACCAACTCTGCATACACGCTTGCGCAATTATTGGAACGGGTGAAACCGCTCGAAGCGCTTGACCTCTACAACGGCATCCTCTCCCGTCAGGGTCCCACCTGGGAGATACTGATGCAGATCGCGCAATTGAGTTCCGCTCTGCAGAAATACGATAAGTCCGAAGCAGCGCTCGAAGCAATGCAGAAACTCGATCCGGGAAATCCTGCGGTGAAACAGAATCTCGCAGAAGTATATATCCGCACCAAAAAATTTGACAAGGCTCTGTCTACGCTCAACGATGTGCTGGAAAAAAATCCGGACAACATTATGCTCCGCTCTACGCTCGCGGATGTGTATCTTCAGCAGAACGATTGGAAATCGGCAAAGAAAGAACTCACTACTGTTCTCAAGTCCGACTCGCTCGATCCGGACACGCATCTGCGTATCGCTATGGCGTTCTACGCACAGACTTTAAAGGATACGCTCGTCATCCCGGAGGCGATCAGTGTCTTCAAACAATATGAAAAGAATTATCCGACCGACACGCGCTCCTTCGTTTATCTTGGCGTCCTGCACCGCGGCATCAAGAAAGATTCCATCGCAGAATCGTATTTCACCCGCGCAACACAATCCGCCAACTGGAACGGCGATGCGTGGTGGCAGCTGGGCTGGATGTACTTCGACAAACAGGATTTTATGGAGGCCATCAGCATCCTGACGAAAGCGAAGCAATATGTGCAGGATGATTTCCGCATCTACATGCTGCTGGGGATCTCCTACAACCGGGCCGGCTTACAACAGGATTCGCGGATCGCGCTGGAGCGCGCTGTTGAATTGAATCCTGCGGACGTGAATACTCTCTCTTCTCTCGGTCTTACATACGATGCGCTGAAGATGCATACGGAATCGGACTCCTCCTACGAACGCGCACTGCGCCTCGATCCGAAATCCGCACTCGTGCTGAACAATTATGCGTACAGCCTGTCGGAGCGCGGAATGCAGTTGGAACGTGCCGAGAACATGTCTCGCGAATCACTCGTGACGGATTCTCTCAACTCGTCGTATCTGGATACATACGGATGGATCCTCTTCCAGAAAGGAAAATATCCCGAAGCACTCATCTATATACAGAAAGCAGTGGATGCGGGGGATGCAAGCGCGGTCGTGTTGGAACATCTCGGTGATGCGTTTGCAAAATTGAACAAGATGGATGAAGCAAAGAAGTATTGGATGAAAGCGCTCGAGAAGGATGACAAGAATGTTGCCTTGAAAGAGAAACTGTCACGGGGAGCATTGTGAGAGGCGCACAACTTCTTCCTGTTCTTGCGTTGATCTTTGTCGTCGGATGCGCCACGGTGCCGAAGCCGCAGATCTATGAACCAATGACTGCTGAGACACTTCGGTATCGTCTGCTGCAAGCGACGGTCTCCTTAAAGAATTTTTCGGCCGAAGGAAACATCACCGTCAACACTCCCCGGATGAACCAGTCCGCCGGATTCGATCTGATCTCCCGCGGAGTCGACTCCGTAAAGATGTCCGTCTATGGACCGTTTGGGATCACCGTCGGCGCCGCACTGTTCACACCAAATGAATTCACTGCATACAACGCCTTGAATAACACCGTCTACCGCGGTAATCCTGAACGGCAGATGAAAATGCTACCATTCATCAAGGATATCCCGTTCGAACTGCTCATCAGTTCTCTCCAAGGCAGTCATCCTCTGCTTCGCTCTGCGGTGATCGATAGTTTAGAAGTGCTGGCCGGCAGATTCTACACATTCACTTCCGGGGTGAACGACAGCACATATGACAAATTCAGTGCGGATGAAGGTTACCTCAGGATCATCAAATGCGTTAGAATGAGCACGTCTGGAAAAGTGCTGTGGCGGGTCGAGTATTCCTACAAACGCGACTCCGAAGGTATCGTTGTTCCCGAGCAGGTGGAGGTCTCTATACCATCCAAAGAATCTTCTCTGTTGCTGGAATACAGCAGTTTCTCCCGCGATAGTTCATCCGCAGCATTGACAATTTCCTATCCCGAAGATGCTGAGATCAATACCATAGAATGAAGCGCATCATTCTATATTGTGCGGTCGGTCTCCTCATTCTTCCGTTTGGATTTGCCAACCAGCAGACGGATATCAAACGAAAGGATCTGCAGTTAAAACGTCTCCGAGCGGAGATACAGCAGTATGAACAGCAGATCGATGAGAGTGAAAAGAAAGAAAAAGCAACGCTCGGCCGTCTTGAACTGATCGAACAGAAAGCAAATCTCGTCCGCACGCTGTTGAACGAACTGCGGGAAGAAGAACAGCTCATCCGCACATCCATCGTCTCCACCAAAG
>CAIVNT010000247.1 GCA_903907305.1 uncultured Ignavibacteriota bacterium | reverse complement strand
TTGCAATCAGCCTGCGGTAGAGGGAAACAGCGCTGTCGTTCTTGAAGAGTGAATTTTCAAAGATCCATCCTGCCGTGTAGAGTGACTTTGAAGCCAGCATTGAGACAGGGAATTGTTCCTGAATCTTTTTGAAAGAAGAAATTGCCTGTTCATATTTGCCGCTTTCATTCATTGCCTCCGCTTGTTCAAAAGCACTCAAAGCAGAATCTTTCCCTGCAGAGATCACCGGAACTGCAAGATTCTTTCTTGCTTCATTTGCATACGGTGATTCGGGATAGTCTGCAATAATTTTTTTGTAGAACGGTTCCAATTGCACCGGGGATTTGTTCAGCATTCCGCGGAAGATCTCCGCGATCGTATATAATGAACGCGGGGCATATTCACTGTTGGGTGCCGTTGCGATGACATCATTGAACCAACGCTGCGCGGAGTCCGGCTGCTGGATCTCCAGGAAGAATATCCCGCCTAATTCAAACTTTGTACGAACGATAGAACGTTGTAAAGAATCAAGCATTTTCAGATGTGCTTCTTCCCGACTCAATTTCTCTTTGATCTTGGATGAATCCACAGAGATGAATGCCGAAATGGTATCCTTCGTTTGTATCCCGGCTTTTGTCATCTTTTTAATTTTCACTTCTTCCTTTACTAATACCGTGTCACGGGATTTAGCAGTATCGATCTGCGGAAGAATTGCTATTGAATCTCTGACCGCTTTTGTATAGACCAAATTTGTCAGCAACGAATCATATCGCGAAAGATCTTTCCGTAACTGATCGTATTTGTTGAATATATCGGAACGTTCGGTAGCTGTCTTAGTGATCTCGGAGTTCGCAAATTCATTGCGTGCTTTGCCATACAATACACGAGCTGAATCGTAGTTCAGTTCTTTATCCTGATAGTATTGCGCGAGAGTAAAGTATGAACGCGCAGCCTCATCGGTCCGAACAAATGCAGTATCGATGAAACGGTATTTTACAAGAGCATCCGCTGTCTGTCCGTTCAACATCATTACTGTCGCAAGTTCATAGTGGATCGCGCCGAAGTATTCGCTGTTCTTCATATCGTTCAGCATCCTGTTAAGACCGTCGATCGCATCCTGATAATGTTTCTGCGTAGCATGAAGTTTGTTGAACTGAAGTTGTGCTTGAAATTTAAATGAGTAGATCGGCGACATGTCCATTGCTTTGGTATATGCCTGCTGTGCTTTTTCCGTTTGACTCAATTCAGTAAAACATCTGCCGATCTGGAAATAGATACGGGTGCGGACCTCGCTATTGTCAACAAGTTCTGCTGCAGAGGAGTATTGTTTTTCCGCCTGGACATAATCGTTCTGTTCAAAATAATATTGCCCGAGTTCAAAGGCGGACTGTCCTGCAATATCATCATCATTATCCAATGCTTTGACATAGACATTCAGCAGTTCTTTTACGCCCAGTTCGTATTTTTTCAGACGCATGAGACTCTTTCCCAGCCACAACTGGGATTCAAGGATCAGATCACTCTGCGGAAATTGAACAGATAATTCCTGGAATTTCCTTTCCGCACGGACATCGTCGTCCATGTAGAAGTATGCTTTGCCGATCATCATTAAAGCATCATCCACCCATTTGGAATTAGGATAGAAGGAAAGCACTTTTGAATTTTTCTCGATCGAAGTCTGAAATTTTTGCCGAGCCGACGGAGGGATCGTTAAAAGCCGGCCGATCGCATTCCGTTCGTAATAATCTCTGCGGGCTTTCAATACTTCATCCTCAGCGTCGGTAAAGAGCCGTTGAGCATTGTAGAATGTATTAAAATACGCTACCGTATTTGTGTATCGCTGTTTCGTGTATTCCGCGAATGGATCGTAGACTGCACAGCCAGGAATGGTCAGGAACAGGAACAGAAGAGCAAATATATAGGCAAGAGTATTTTTCACGTGTGCCTCTAAAATAATTAAACGTTCAGTGCAATTCAATGTTAAACTTTTTCTATAGGATTGTGTCAAAGTCATATCATTGTCAATTGACCCAAAATCTTTCACAAATTTAAAGAGGCAGTTATGAAGACCAGTCGTATATTATCCGGATTGTTGTTCTTTCTTTCTACAGCGATAATTTCAGCTCAACCGGGAACCGAAAGAATGATGCTGAAAGACCTTAATGTGACCGACGCACAGAAGGAACAGTTTGAAAAGATCGAATTTGACACGCAGAAGAAAACGATCGAACTTGGAGCGAAACTTGCTACACTCAAACTTGAGATGAACAGACTCATGTCCGCCGATCAGCTGGACAAGGCAGCCATCGAAAAAAAAATGAATGAAATGGCCTCTCAATCAATTGCTCTTCGCATGAATCATCTAAATGCCTGGTCCGAGAAGAATAAACTGCTCAATGCTGACCAACAAAAGATCTGGAAAAAGATGCTCATTCAGCGCATCCGACAGATGCAGAACGGTGAAGGCGAAGGCATGATGCACGAGAATATGATGGGCCGAGGAATGCGCAAGGGAATGATGAAGGGCCATCCAGGAATGAAGATGGAAATGGATGACGAACACCCGCGCATGGAACGACGCATCGAAAAAGAGATCATCAAACAGTAGATTAAAGAGTACGGAACAAGAACGTCAATCATCGGAAACGATTGGTTGACGTTCTTTATTTTAAAGCGGTAGCAAGGTTGGAATACGTTATCTCGGTTTAATGGTTGGACGGATATCGATCTCGCTGACGTTGACGTGATTCGGCATTGTGAGTGCAAACAATACAGTCTCTGCAACATCGTCCGGCTGAATTGCATCCGGCTGATCATGGGCTTTATTTGCAAATCCTGTAT
>CAIVNT010000246.1 GCA_903907305.1 uncultured Ignavibacteriota bacterium | reverse complement strand
TTTAAAGATGTATGTGACACCGTCGATATCCCCGTCATCACCTTCGTCCGCTCCCGGACCTTTCCCGCCGTTATCCGTATTGCCGGACATACGCATGACAGTCATTCCGTCCAGATAACGCACTTCACTGGAATAATTATAGAGCTCAACAAACTGGTCGTAAAAGAAAAAGATGTTGTTCACGGGACCTCCGACATAGAGTTCGGAGATCGCGACACCGGTATTCGCAACCTGCAGCGCGGTGATCGTGTCCGTATAGACCTTTCCGGAGACGATCTCTTTACCCTTCATTGTGCCGACCAGAAGTATGAACGGATATTTTGGATGTGCGAGTCGTGCGGAGATACTGTAAGTGGAAGAAGCGATACCATCGATATTCAATACCCCGGAAGTATCGGTATAACGGATCATGATACCATATTCGGATGAGAGAATGACCTTGGCGTTCCTGAGCGGGATCAATGAGACCCTCCCGCTTGTCATAGAGGTATCGCCGATAATCACCAATTTCAGTGAGGCACTTCCATCGGTGTTGACAGGCATCGATTCATTACAACTGAGAAGCATTGCACAAAAAGAAACGATCACTGCGATCTCTCGAATTGTCATTGGTCTCCTATTCAATTATCCGGTCAATGATCATGCTCATTTCGATCCCGTAGAAAAGATCAGGATTGCGTTTCTCATCGCTCTCCTGTGTCAGCGAGATATAATACCGTCGGATGGCATAATCGTTCATAAAATTATTTACATAGAATGATATCTCTGCTCCCGGAAAGAGTGATTTGCTCATATTGAAATTAAAGAGCCATTTTGCCTGTTTCGTTTTCAATTCTCTGGCAAAATTATAATTCGCTGTCTCCGTCTGGTTCACCAGCGCAAGATCGATCGGTGCCTGGTCAAGAGTTTGTGTTCTTTCAAATACAACCTGTTCAGCCCTCACCGTCACCCAAAGTCCTAACGAGCGCAGTGTATAGCGGAGCGAATAATTCAATTGGAATCGGTCGTTCCATTTGTCCCGTCTCGGATACATCCACCCGATCATTGTATCGACCAACGAGGTATGCACTGAATAATTGGAGAATTGGCCTTTACTCACATCATTCGTATTGGAATAATAATTTCCAGTGCCGATATTCTTCACGAACAGATACGATCCGTTCACTGTAAAGACCATATTGAGCGGTTCGATCCTCGATGACTTCAGACTGAACTCCACACCTTTCGTTTCCGTCTTACCGGTATTCCCAAGCCGGGAATACTCACCGATGAAATATGCTTTATATGAATTATCTGAGAGCACCTCTGAAAAATACGGGATGCTGGATGATGTCGGATATCCATTCCTGACCTTATAATATCCCGAGAGTGACATACCGAACTTATTGAAGAGCTGCTGATCAAAGGAGATCTCGGCCATCGATTCACAGTATCCTTTTAACTCAGACTGCCAGAGATCCTGCCGGAAGAAATAATTCTTCCCGTCTACAGGATTTCTCCATGCAAATACATCTTCCGGAGGATACAGTACGCTCATCGGCGGGGATTTTGATGATGTTCCCGCACTCAGCCGCAGTTGCTGGTTCTTGGAGAAATAGATCATCAGATTCAAACGGGGGTTGAAGAATGTTCCCTGGTGAGAGCGGACGAGGTCGCCGTTGCCGAGGATGCCGGAAGGATTAAAGGAGAATGGATTATACATCTCATACCGGAAACCGAGCATCACATTATAATCGTACACAAGATGACCGGTGATCTTATCTTCACTGTACAATCCAAGCAGTAATTGTCCCGGTATCTTTTCAAAGGAGTACGGACGGTTGCCGGAACCTTGTCCGTAATAACTCAGAAGCGTATCAAAGACAAGACCCTCACCGGTATTGGCGTTATACTGCGGCTCGATACCGAACAACACTTTGTGGATGAGGTCACCGGTGTAGAAAATATTATTGTATTCGATCCTTCCGCCGGCATTCCATTCGAGACCTTTATTCTCCATTTTTCCGATGTAGCTTGAGATGGTATCGCCGCCGGGAAGAATGACATAATCCGTCACAAGTTTCGACTTCATGGAGTTTTCACGGCGAACTGTCGTATAAACATTGTATTCCAGCGACGATACACCTTCGATATAATTCCAAGTTCCCCAGGAGGACAACGAAGCGGAATAGCTATGGTTGAAATTCTTCGTCTGATGCAAGTCACCGTGCGGCTCCTGGTCGTCCATGATCCTCTGCCAGGAGAATTTGTAATTTGATTGCAGCGCATTGTCGAACATTTTCTGTGAGACCACACCCTGAGCGGAGAGGCGGAGATATTCATCCCCTGTCACCCGGACATCGCGTTCACTCTGGGCGGCGTTCAGATTATAACTGAACGCTCCGGCACCGAGCGCAACTCCTCCTTCAGCATTCCCTTCACGCGTGTCAGGATTATTCTTCAGCTTTATCCGGTTCGGTGCAACGCCGGCTTTGGTCTTCATATTGATTACACCGGATGTGACATCACCGTATTTTACCGAGGGAAGTCCGGTGATCACTTCAAGATTCTCGATATTGTCCGCCGGTATCGTCCGGAGATCGACACTTCCGCCGATATTCGATGTACCGAATGTTGCTCCAACCGGACGGACAAATTGCAGGTTCGCATTATTGGACACCGGCATACCGTCCACCACGACCAAGGTTCCGAACGAACTGCCGTTGTCGTTCTCATTTCCGCGCAGAGCTACCTGGCTCGTTTTGCTGAGACCCGGATTTTCAGTCTTCTGTACTCCGGGCACGAGATCCAACACATCTTTCAAACTTGATGCTTGATAATGTTCTATTTCACCTCCGGAGATCTTCGTCTTTGTTCCGACATCGTCAGGAAGCAGTTCCGACGTCCCCAACACTTCTATGCCGCCGATCTGGAATGCTGTGATCTTCAAGATCACATTCACATCCGTCATAACCCCGGATTGAACTAAGACGGTCCTCACTATCTTTTCATACCCCATCAATGAGATCGCAAGAGCGACTCGTGACGGCAAAAGCTTTTTAATGAGGAAGTTCCCTTTATCGTCCGTACTGCAGCCGGTGTGTGTCCCTTGGAGGAGCACATTTGCACCAACAGCAGGCTCGCCGTTATCCAGCATCACCGTTCCTTTGATACCGCCCGTTGATTCATCGATCTTATCCTGACTTGCAAGAACGATCGCACCGGGTTCATATTCATAATACCCTATGCTTTGCCCTTTGAATAGTTCATCCAATATTTTATAGAGCGGCTGATTCTCGGCTTTCATCGTGATTCCGGAGATATTCAGCAGACGGTCGCCGTATACAAAATTGATCTTGTTCTTTTTGGAGATGTCCTTGATGATATCGGACAATTTTGCATTGTCATAATTCACGGAGAGTGCTGATGTCAGCGCAGAATTTCTTACCGTTCCCTGCACTTCACCGCTTTGCGACCAGTCGATGATCAATTCATCATCCTCACCGGGCATCAGATAGGTCTTGTCACTCTCACCCGGATCCTGCAGCACGAATGCATGGCCGAGTGTGGTCACGAAAAACACTATGAAAGAATATGTGCGGATCGTTGTGATAAACTATCCCTGGATAATTTTGTTCCGTTTGGAATATGATTCAACGGTGACGACTCCGTTGGAAGAAGTGATCTTGATATCCAATGTTACACTGATGATGGTAAGGATCGTGCTCATCGATTCGCTGTTGAAATAGCCGGTGATGGTCTTATCTTTCAATGCTTCATCTTTGAAAACAACTTTCACATTGTAGTACCGTTCAATTTCATCCATCACTTCTTTAAGAGGAGTGCGCGAGAATGAGAATTTTTCATTTCTCCAAGCAAGCGAATGACGAAGGTCGGCTTTCCGCGGTGCAGAGAGTCCGTTCACCGAATCGTATGAGACATATTCACCTTTCGTGAGTCTCTCTCCTTTGGCTGAAGCAAGTGCGTAGGTTTCAACGATCCCTTTCACTACCACGACCCTCACCGACGAGCCTCTGTTCCTGATATTGAATTCTGTCCCGCGGACGATCGTGAGGGTAGCCCCGCTTTTCACATAGAACGGTTTGTAACTATTTGGTGCTACTGATAAGTATGCTTCCCCTTCCAATTCCACTTTTCTTTCACTCAAGTTAAAATCAGCGGGGACGGTCAATTTACTGGAGGAATTGAGTTGGATCTTGGAGCCGTCGCTTAAGATGAATGATTTCCTCTCTCCTTTCCGGGTCGCCATCTCGATCATGGATACCTCTGTTTTCGAAGTGATCGCATCATTTCTTCTCATTTCGCTGATCTGACGGACGGCAGATACTCCTGCTATCAGTAAGAGCATAACGAAAGCACCTGTCATTATACCGGCATGATCGTAGGCGAACTGCTTCAACAACTGATATTTTCCTGTATGGTTTCCGGCTGTACCAAACGGCTTCTTCGAAACGTTTACGGTCTCTCCAAATGGCGGTGTCTTCATCCCTTCGATGTTCTTTGAGATGTATTCCCATTGTTTCCTGG
>CAIVNT010000245.1 GCA_903907305.1 uncultured Ignavibacteriota bacterium | reverse complement strand
CCGTGCGCTAGTTCAGGTATTTCGCAGTGCTGCATGACGGGAACATTATACATATTCGCATATTCCAATGCACGCCGCATGATCTTGGCATCGAACACAGGAGCACCATCGTCGCTAAGACCGACCGCGCCGGCATGCACCAGCTCTGCGATGGGAGCAAGGGTCTTCCCTGCACGCGCTTTGCTGACAGATGCGATCGGGAAAACATCAACGATTCCGCCATGCGCCTTCTTCCCTTGTGTTTTGATAAAAGTAACAATCGATTCATCGTCAATCGCAGGGTTCGTATTCGGCATGCAGCAGACAGCGGTGAATCCGCCGTATGCAGCTGAGAGTGTTCCGGTCTCGATTGTTTCTTTATGCTCATATCCCGGTTCACGAAGATGGACGTGGATATCAATGAATCCCGGAGCGATGATCTTATTCTTCAGATCGATCACTGTTTGGCCATTCACCGGAATGATCGATGGCCCGATCTTTTCGATCACTCCGTCCACGATAGAGATATCGACAATTTCATCGCGCTTTGTCGCGGGATCGATGAGCCTTCCGCCTTGTAACAGAATTTTTTCAGTCATGATATTCTTTCAAATTTATTCAGATGCACCAAGTAAATATAGCACCGCCATGCGGATAGCAACGCCGTTCAGCACCTGCTCAAGAATGACGGAATGCGGACCATCCGCAACATCCGCTGATAGTTCAACGTCGCGATTGATCGGACCGGGATGCAGGATGGTGATCGGTCTGTTCGCTCTGTCGAGACGTTCCTTTGTCACTCCGAAATACCGGTGGAATTCACGCAGCGACGGGAAATAGCCGCCGGCCTCGCGTTCCATTTGGATGCGTAGGACGTTCACTGCATCCACTTTCGGGAGAATGTCATCAATATGATGGTAGACATCCACTCCTAATTTTTCGATCTCCCGAGGAATGAGCGTTGCGGGACCGCACACGGAAACTTTCGCCCCCATCGTCTGCAGTCCAAAGATATTCGACCGTGCAACACGGCTGTGCAGCACATCGCCGACGATGCAGATATGGAGTCCTTCGAGTTTACCGAATTTTTCGCGCAGCGTGAACATATCCAGCAGTCCCTGCGTAGGATGCTCGTGCTGTCCGTCTCCCGCGTTGATGATATTCGCATTGATCACTTTGGAAAGGAAATCTGCCGTTCCCGCAGCATTGTGACGGATGACGACCATATCGATCTTCATTGCTTCAATATTGCGCGCTGTATCTTTTAACGTTTCCCCTTTGGTCACGCTCGAGGAGGCTGCAGCGAAACTCAGCACATCCGCCGAGAGCCGGCGTTCGGCAAGTTCAAACGAAGTTCTTGTCCGAGTGGAATTTTCGAAGAACAGATTGACGATCGTTTTCCCCTGAAGCGTGGGGACTTTTTTAATAGGACGGTTCAGGATCTCTTTGAACGATATTGCGGCATCCAGTATCTGATTGATGTCGCTTTGCGGCATTCCCTGTAATCGTAACAGATGTCTGCTCGAAAGTGCCATTATTCATTCCCCCCCTTCCGTCTCATAAAGATAAACAGCATCTTCACCGTCGATCTCCGTCATCATCACCTGGATCTGCTGGGAAAATGATGTCGGAATATTTTTCCCGACAAAATCCGCTTTGATCGGTATCTGCCGGTGACCGCGGTCCACCATTACCGCAAGTTGAACACTTGCCGGGCGGCCGATATCCATTAATGCATTCAATGCTGAACGGACCGTTCTTCCGGTAAAAAGGACATCGTCCACCAGGATGATATTTTTATTTGTGATATCATAGAGAATATCGGTAGTCTTCAATTGCGGCTGATTGAGTTTTCCCCGCAGGTCATCCCGATATAACGTGATGTCGAGGCTGCCGATGGGAATTTGAACATTTTCCATTTGTGATATCTTCTGCGCGATGCGGTGAGCAAGATAGTCACCGCGCGTACGGATCCCGACAATGCCGATAGTTTCGGCCCCTTTGTTGCGTTCAAGAATCTCGTGGGAAAGACGGTTGACGGTACGGATAAAACCTTTTGGATCAATAACATTCTGTTTTACCATACAAAAAAACCTCCGGTTCTCATACATGATGCGAGAAGGAGGTCGATGTGTGCAGAGTACTTCATACGTGCTCCTTTCCTACCTCTCAGGATAGAATTAAAGGAAATAGTGGATTAATCTTTAATGAAAATAATGATTTTTCGAATTCAAATCAACTAATTTGCCTGTAGCTGCCTCTCCCAATTCTCATCATGCAATTCGCTGCGGTGGGTTGAGTGAAGCAGGATGTAATCCGAAAATCCGGTTCTGTCACCGAAAATGAAGACAACGCCTCCTTGGATGGAATTGTATGTCCACACCTCATACGGTTTCTTATCAAGTTCATTGGCATGACGTTCTATATCATCAGGCGCCCCATAGAGGATATACACACGGCCGCGGTCGGTCTTCCATCCTTCACGGAATCCCGTTTTATATTGCTGATTGGCATAGACAACGCGTTTGAAGTAATCCAGCTTCTGTTCATTCTCCGGCGTAGAACGATCCTCATCGCGATTCAGCCAAAACTCATAGAGCGCTTTCCGTTTTGCTTCAACTGTACTGTATTTCTTATACTGCTCTATCTCGCTCTTCGTTGAATAATACCGCGACTGTTCAAATTCTTTATCGAGTTCCTGTTCCCCCATGGTTGCATATTCCGTCGCATCGATCGCATTATGACCCGAGGACAACGATGTATCATTCGGTAATGACGGATTATAGATAAAGAATTTCTTCCCGGTAAAGTATTGTTTCATGTCGACTGAATCGGTGATGGAATAATTGAATGTATAGACACCCGTACGCAGAGTATTCACTTTCATCATCCCAACCTCAACATTCGAATCATTCACCCTTCGTTTTGTTTTTTCATGATTGATCACTTCCTTGCCGACAGCATTCGTAATGATCGCTTTGGTATAATAATACTCCGATTGATTCTTTTTGAGATTATATG
>CAIVNT010000244.1 GCA_903907305.1 uncultured Ignavibacteriota bacterium | reverse complement strand
TCCGGCATCTGACAATCCATAAGAATAATATCATACGGCGTTCGTTCAAATTCTTTGATCGCTTCGATCCCATTGGTCACAATGGACGCGTGATATCCCAGCTTCGAGAGCATTCCGCTGCATACTTTTTGATTGACGAAATTATCTTCTGCGATCAGTATCCGCACTGATCCTTTATCAAATTCATTTTGGAACACCGAGTCTGCGGTCAGTTCAAACAGCGTTTGCGGGTCTGGGATAGTAAGGGATTCTTTTGCGGATGAATCCTTTGCATTAAGCAATGTCACAGTGAACCAGAACGTACTTCCTTTCCCTTCGCTGCTGTTAACGCCGATCATACCCCCCATAAGTTCTATCAGACGCTTGGAAATGGCGAGCCCAAGTCCCGTGCCGCCGTATTTTCGTGTGGTGGAACCATCTGCCTGCGAGAAAGACTGGAACAGATTCGATGTGGCCTGTGCCGGTATACCGATGCCTGTATCGGTGATGGAGACCCGGACAACACTGCTTTCGTTGTTTGATTCCTCTCTCGTGATGGTGATCGAAACGGAACCGCGTTCGGTGAATTTGATCGCGTTTCCGGTCAGATTGGTTACCACCTGACGCAATCGGGTGGGATCTCCGATGAAAGAGGATGCGGTTCCAAGATCGATTGTTAACTCCAGTGCGAGTCCTTTTGCTGTCAGCTTATGCTGCAGAAGAGCGAGTGTATCGTTGACGACTTCGCGTAAATCGAATTCGATCTGTTCGATGGAAAGTTTTCCCGCCTCGATCTTTGAGAAATCAAGGATGTCATTAATGATCGTCAACAGTGATGTGCTCGAGCTTTGGATGAGACGCAGGCTCTTTTCCTGCTCCTGATCGAGCGGGGACTGGAGCAGCAGTTCGGTCAATCCCATAATGCCGTTCAGCGGCGTGCGGATCTCGTGACTCATATTTGCGACAAATTCGGATTTCAGTTTCGATGCTGCTTCAACGGACTCGTTCGCTTTCCGCAGTTCTTCCGCTTTCAGCGACAGTGTATCCGCTTGTTCTTCGGCCAGAGATTTTGACTGTATCAATTCCCAGTTGAACAGCGTCAGCTCTTTTTCCACGCGTTTCCGTTCAATGGCAAGTGCAACCTGCCGGGCGATCGATTCCAGCAGAATGATGTCGTTTTCACCATACGCTTCGCTGTCCTGATAATCCTGCAGGACCAGCACGCCGATGGAACGTTCTTTCAGCATCAATGGAACACCGAGCCAGCATTTCGGCGCGGTTCCCCAGACACGGTTCCTGCCGCTGGTGTATCGCTCGGTAAGTGCTTGTTCGTTCAGCAGCAGCGTCATCTTTGTGGCGATCACTTCCACACTTAACGACTGGCGGTCATTCATTTTCACCGGTTCGGAAAGGTCCGATGTGTGTTCATCCACACCGTACGGGAAATTGATGGTCCCTTTTTCTTCGTTCACGATAGCAATGAAGAAATTGTTCGCCGGTATGATCTGCCGCAGTCCATGATGAATGGAAGTGTAGAGCGTTTCAAGCTTTTCAGCGGAGTGTACCGCCTCGGAGATCATGTACAATGTCTGCTTTGTCTTCTCGATCTTTTGTTGCTGCTGGAGTGCGGCATTCAATTCTATCGTCCGCTGTTCCACCAGCTGTTCAAGACTGATGTTTTGCATCATCGCTTTACGGTACAGTTCCACTTGAGCAATGCCGATGGCGGTCTTCAGCAGGATGACGGAAACGAGATTGAGTTCTACTTCATTCGGAAGGGTCTCGATATCATCGATGATCCCTACGAACATTCCGACCACTTTTGTCCTTGTCCGCATTCCGTACATCACCGCATAATGATGATCGGAATGTGTCGGTATGATCACCGGCCGATTTTGACGGAGCGCCCATCCAAAGAATCCGTCGCGTATTGAGCTGTTGACGAAATGATGGACGTCCGTCTCCTGCGACGGGGGAAGGATACTGCTGATCTGAAAATCATGTTCCACCTCGTTTACCAGCAGAAAACATGTTGCGCTGAAATCGATCAATGTGGTGAGGCGTTCATGTGCACTATTGAAGACGGAGGAATATCCCTCGTCAGATTCGGACAAGGATTTTTCATCATCCATCATCGAGATCTTTTCGAAGGACTCGAACATCCAGAGATTCAGTTTCTCCAGTTGTGCAATACGTGCACGCATTTCTTCAAGTGTATGTTCGGTTTCCACAATTTTTCGGGTTAGTGGACGATGAATCCGTTGACGGCATCTGTGAATTGTTTATCTACCATGTCCATGATATACGGCAAGAGATCAACGGACAGTCCGGTATTTTCCCACGCTTCTTCCGCGATGGGCGGAACGCAGTGTTCGCCGCTGTTTCCCAGTTCCATTGCATGGACGATGGCATCTGCGATATGGATCACCGAAGTTTCCAATGAATACAATGTGGCTTGAGTAGGAGAGTGATGATACATGATGATCTCTTCAAAACTTTTCGGCAGCTGCCACAGTTGAATGAGCGAACTACCCACCGCCGCATGATCGTAGCCGAGCATTTCGCGTTCGATCAAACAGACCGGTTTGTTCGTTTCGGCCGCCGCGGCAAAGATCTTTTCGGACTGTTCCGGTGCTTTGGTAAGCATCACCATTCTTCCGATATCGTGCAGAATACCGGCGACGAAATACCGCTCGATATTCGACTCCTTGAAATAGCCGGCAATGATCCGCGATGCGAGTCCGCAAGCGATGCTGTGCTGCCAGAATGATTCCACAGTGACATGCTTCTCCGGAATATCCTTGAAGGAATTAATGATGGAAGTTGCCAGCGCCAGGTCGCGTAACTGCTGGGTTCCGACGATAATCACAGCGCGCGAGATGGTGTCGATCTTCCTCGGAAAACTGTAGAATGCGCTGTTCACAATACGAAGCAGACGCGCCGTCAGTGCGGTATCTTGTGAGATGATCGCGCTGATGTGACCGGAAGAGACGCGTGAATTTCTGATCGCTTCATCCAACTGCGTATAGATTATCGGAACAGAGGAGAGCCTGTCCATTCCGGCAAGTAATCTCATTACCTCACTGTGCATGTGTCGTCTCCTTTATCCGTTTTTT
>CAIVNT010000243.1 GCA_903907305.1 uncultured Ignavibacteriota bacterium | reverse complement strand
CTGGATCAAGAGGTTGTGTATCTCTATTTATTATTTTATAGGTGTCATATGAGTCAGCATACTTCCCCCTCTTCCCCGCAACGGCAAATGACCGGCGCGGAAATCTTTGTCCGTTCGTTGATCGAAGAAAAGGTTGATATCGTCTTCGGGTATCCCGGCGGCGCGGTCATCGGCATCTATGATGCCCTTCATGATATTTCGGATATCAAACACATCCTCACTCGTCATGAACAGGGTGCCGTGCATGCTGCCGAAGGTTACGCCAAAGCAAGCGGCAAACCTGGAGTAGCACTTGTTACCTCTGGTCCCGGAGCGACAAACACGGTTACCGGTATTGCCGATGCATACATGGATTCAATTCCCATTGTTGTCTTCACCGGACAGGTCGCGCTGAAGTTGATCGGCAACGACGCATTCCAGGAAGCGGACATCGTTGGTATCACCCGCCCTATCACCAAACATAATTATCTCGTCCGCGATGTGAACGAACTTGCAGCAACGATCAAAGAAGCATTTTATGTCGCTACCACAGGACGTCCCGGTCCCGTACTCGTCGATCTTCCCAAAGATATTATGGCGATGAAAACGGTTTTCAATTATCCGAAGTCCGTGAAGATGCGTTCGTACACCCCCCATGTTGAAGGACATCAAAAACAATTGGACAAAGCGATCTCGCTGATCGCAAAAGCAAAACGTCCGGTGCTCTATGTCGGCGGCGGGACAATTTTATCGAACGCAGCGGAAGAGCTGACAAAGTTCGCACACAAAACAAAAATTCCGGTCACGACAACACTGCATGGTCTCGGCGCATTTCCGGAGAATGATGAACTTTCGCTCGGCATGCTCGGCATGCACGGCACATGGTACTCCAACTCCGCGGTGAACTACTGCGATCTTCTGATTGCAGTCGGCGCGCGCTTCGATGACCGCGTTACGGGTAAGACCGATGCATTCGCACCCGAAGCAAAAAAAATACACATTGATATCGATCCGTCGAATATCAGCAAGAATGTAAAAGTAGATGTGCCGATCGTCGGCGATGTGAAAAAAATATTGCAGCAACTGCTGCCGTCCGTCACCGCGCTCGATACGAAAGACTGGGTACAGACGATCAAGAATTGGAAAGAGGAACATCCGCTCCGCTACAGAAAAGGAAAGTACATCCGGATGCAGCATGTGATCCAGGAGATCTCCGAGCAGACGAAGGGAAAAGCAGTGATGGTGAGTGATGTCGGTCAGCATCAGATGTGGATGGCTCAGTTCTATCAGTATGTCTATCCGCGCACGCATCTTACCTCCGGCGGGCTCGGCACGATGGGATTCTCGCTGCCGGCGTCAATGGGTGCAGCGTTCGCCAGAAAAGATTTTCCGATCATCAGCATGAGCGGTGACGGCGGCATCCAAATGAACATTCAGGAACTCGCAACGATCCGTGAACATAATGTGCCGGTGAAGATCCTGATCATGAACAACGGATATCTCGGCATGGTGCGTCAGTGGCAGGAGTTATTCTGGAGAAAACGATATTCGCATGTGGAGATGCTGAGTCCCGATTTTGTGAAGCTGGCAGAAGCGTATGGTATTCCGGGACTCCGCGCCACGAAAGCCGACGATGTAGAAAGCGTTGTGAAAAAAATGCTGGCGATAGAAGGGCCGGTGCTTGTTGAGTTCAAAGTTGTAAAAGAGGACAATGTCTATCCAATGATACCGGCAGGGCAGACATATCACGAGATCATCGATATTCCGGACGATGTTATTTCAACAGTCGAAGGCGAAACAGAACAGGATATTGAACAGGTTACCGTTTCTAAAGGATAAATTATGAGCACAACAACAGATTTACCGGTCGATCAGTCTGCACGTAAACACACAATCTCTGTATTGCTGGAGAATAAATTCGGCGCACTGAACCGCGTTGCCGGAATGTTTTCCGCAAAAGGATATAATCTTGAGAGTATAACGGTCGGTCCGACCGAGGACGCGACCGTTTCCCGAATGACTTTGGTGACAAAAGGGGATGATGCGATCATCGAGCAGATCATAAAACAGCTGAATAAGCTCATTGATACGCTGAAAGTGGTCGATCTAACATACGACAGTTTTATGGAGCGCGAATTGGCTTTGATCAAAATAGGAACGACGGCTGAAAACCGTCCTGAGATCATGCAGATCGTGGAGATCTTTCAGGGAAAAATTATCGATATCAGTCACAAAACACTGACCGTCGAAGCGACCGGCAGCGGACAGAAGGTGGATGCGATCATAAAAATGTTGAAGCCGTTCCACATTAAAGAGATTGCCCGCACCGGGCGTGTTGCTTTGAAGAGAGAATTTGTGGGAGAAGTCTAATCATGAAAGAACCATTCCAGAGTCAGGAAAATTTTCCTTTATATGATCCCCGCAATGAACACGACGCATGCGGCATCGGTTTCATCGTGAACATCAAAGGGGAACGCTCCCACGATGTGATCAGCAAAGGGATCGAGATCCTCATCAACCTGACGCACCGCGGAGCATGCGGCTGTGATCCTGAAACGGGGGATGGAGCCGGGATCACGATTCAAATTCCTCATAAATTTTTTGTGAAGGAATGTAAAAGTATTGGGATCGCTCTGCCTGACGAAGGGGAATACGGTGTTGGAATGGTATTTCTTCCGGTGAATCAGTCCTCACGACTGATCTGCGAAGGAATTCTTGAGAGGATCACGCGGGAAGAAGGATTAAGCACGTTGGGATGGAGAGACACTCCGGTTGGCGCCGATGCGATCGGACGAATCGCACGCGCATCGCAGCCTTATATAGAACAGATCTTCATCCGCCGTGCCGAAGGGATGACCAGAGAAGAGTTCGATCGGAAACTATATATTGTCCGCAAGCGCGCTGAAGCAGAATTGTATTCTTCAGACATCAAAGAGAAAGATTTTTTCTACATCCCGTCATTATCATCAAGAGTGATCATCTACAAAGGATTGCTCCTTGCGCCGCAGATCGAACAATTTTACAGTGAATTGCTCGATGCTGATACTGAAAGTGCACTTTGTTTGGTCCATCAGCGATTTTCCACGAACACTATGCCGAACTGGCAGCTGGCACATCCGTTCCGTTTCGTCAGTCACAACGGCGAGATCAATACAATGCGGGGCAACGTCATCTGGATGCATGCACGTCAGTCCGTACTAAAGAGCGATCT
>CAIVNT010000242.1 GCA_903907305.1 uncultured Ignavibacteriota bacterium | reverse complement strand
GGAATTCTAATCTTGAATATGGATATCTGGACGGACAAAAATTTCAGAACACCAATACAACAAGCGGGTCGGGAGATCCGGCGATATTCAAATCGGAACTCAACGGAACGGCTGAATACCGCATTCGGGTGCCAAACGGAACATATGCCGTGTTCCTGATGATGAGTGAGAACTTCTTCACTGCCGTTGGGAAACGCGTGTTCGATATTTCCGTCCAGGGAACAGTGGTGGAGAAGAATCTCGATCTGTTTGCCAAAGTGGGGAAAGGCATTCAGTATCAAAAGGTAGTTCCGAATGCGCTGGTAACGGAAGGAATGCTGGATATACATTTCATGTCCTTGGTGGATAATGCGGTGATCAACGGGATCACTATTCAGCAGATTTCAACAGGAGTGAATGAATCGAGCAATTTGAATAATTCCAACAGTGCGAATCCTTCACAATGGAATGTCGGACAGAATTATCCCAATCCATTCAACGGTTCCACTGTCATCTCGTTCACAATTCCGCAGGAGCAGTCTGTCTCCGTCGAATTCTTTGATATGCTCGGACGGATGGTGAGTGAACGGAATCTCGGCACAATGCAGCTGGGTGAACATTCTTTTTCCTGGACCGCAAAGGATACGGATGGCAAAGGGCTCTCGTCGGGCGCATATCTGTATGTAGTGCACGGAAGGAATTTTACTTCTGCAAAGAAAATGGTATTGATACAGTAGAAGTAGTCCCAGATATGAAAATTAGTCACATCGAGCGGAGTCGATCTACGATTCTCTACGAGCCGTAGACCGCAGGGAAGTGTGACCAACATAAAGGGGCATGCCTCGTTTCCGTTCGGCAGGCATTATTCTCCCATTTATGAAATGCTTCTGGTGTGATTTTATGCATCCTGTTTTATGCAGGATTGCTGCAGAAAACACAAAAAATTGATTTTTCACTTTCGTCTATACACATAAAGGAATACCGTATGAAGCTCGTAATTGCACTTCTCGTGTGCTTCGTTGCACTCTCTTTCTCTCAGCCCAAAACCGGTGGTGTCGATACACAGGTGAAAGCACTCCTGAAAAAAATGACCATTGATGAAAAGATCGGTCAAATGACGCAGATCGATTATGCGGCGGTCGACAAACACCGCGATGATATCGTGAAATATTCCATCGGTTCCATCCTGTGGGGCGGCAGTTCCGATGTCGCAGACATCACGCCGAAAGGGTGGGCGGAAGAGTATAACAAACTGCAGCAGCTCTCACAGCAAACGAGGCTGAAAGTGCCGATGATCTTTGGTATCGATGCTGTCCATGGACATAACAATGTAAACGGCGCAGTGATCTTTCCTCATAATGTTGCGCTCGGTGCTACCAGAAATCCGGCATTGATCGAAAAGGTCGGAATGATCACAGCAGCAGAGATCAAAGGGACCGGCATTCAGTGGGATTTTGCACCGTGTGTTGCCGTTGCACGGAACGAACGTTGGGGACGGACCTATGAGAGCTTCGGCGAAGATCCGGTATTAGTAAAACAGCTTGGTGCGGCGTATGTGAAAGGAATGCAGGGGGCGCAGCTTTCCGATAAAACATCCGTGCTGGCGTGTGTAAAACACTTTGTCGGTGACGGCGGAACGACCAACGGTAAGGATCAGGGAAATACCGAAGTGGATGAAGCGACGCTCCGTTCGATCCATCTTCCCGGATATGTTGAAGGGGTGAAAGCCGGTGCGCTTTCTATAATGGCATCATACAACAGCTGGAACGGGGTAAAGAATCATGGAAATAAGTATCTGATGACCGACGTACTGAAAAAAGAACTCGGGTTTGCGGGATTCATCGTATCGGACTGGGCGGCGATCGATCAGATCAATCCCGACTATAAAGCGGCGATTGCACAATCAGTGAATGCCGGACTTGATATGGCGATGATCCCGAACGGACCCGGACAAGGGAACAATTATATCGACTTCATCACCAAACTGAAAGAACTTGTGAAGGAAAAGAAAGTACCGATGAGCAGGATCGATGATGCAGTCTCGCGCATCCTGAAAGTGAAGTTTGGAATGAACCTCGGTGAACAGTTGACTGCGGACAAAGAATTACTGGCACAGATCGGTTCACCGGAGCATCGTGCGGTTGCACGTGAAGCTGTCCGTCAATCCCTTGTGCTGCTGAAGAACGACAATAATCTTCTTCCGTTGTCCAAAACAACAAAACGAATTCATGTTGCAGGAAAAGGTGCCGACAGTCTTGGCATGCAGTGCGGCGGCTGGACGATTACGTGGCAGGGTGACGCCGGATTTGCAGTGAACGGCGGAACAACGATTCTGAAGGCAATTAAGAACACCGTCTCAAAAGAGACAAACGTTTCGTATTCCGTTGACGGTAGCGGCGCAGATAGTTCCGATATCGGCATTATTGTTGTCGGCGAACGGCCGTATGCGGAAATGATCGGGGACCGTGAAGACCTCGCTCTTTCAGCCCAGGATGTTGCTGCGATCAATACGATGAAGTCCAAAGGGATTCCTGTCGTCGTTCTCCTTCTTTCCGGACGTCCAATGATCATCGATCCCGCATTGAAGAGCAGCACGGCATTCGTTGCAGCATGGCTCCCGGGAACGGAAGGCCAGGGCGTTGCCGATGTCTTGTTCGGCGATTATTCATTCACCGGAAAACTCCCGCATTCATGGCCGAGATCGATGCAGCAGATACCGGTGAATGTGGGTGATGCAGTGTACGATCCGCTCTTCCCGTACGGATTCGGACTGTCGACGGTCACAACAGGAGCGATGAAATAGTGCGGAATAGTGCCGCGATATTTCGATTGCGTTCAATGTGCATATGAAAAACGGGATCGTATTATTTTTACCGGCATTGTTCCTTTTCGCGTGTAAAGATCCCGTCACGGATGTGAAAATTGCGGCGGTCCCTGCTTCAAATGATTCTCTGGTGTGGAACGATGAATTCAATGGTGCCGGACTCGATCTTTCCAAATGGAATTATGAGACCGGCACCGGAGTGAACGGAGATTTTGGAACCGGACAGTTGGACAGGGCGACGGACCGTAAAGAGAATGTTGATATCGTCACAGGAATTGTGAATGCAGACGGCGGCTGTCTGGCGGTGACAACGCGAAAAGAGAATTATATCGACAGGAATTATACCAGCGGAAGGCTCACCACCAGCGGTAAAGGTGCATGGGGTCCGGGGCATACTTTGACGGCAAGGATCTGGGCGCGCGATGTTACGGCGAAAGGACAAGGTTTTGCTTTCTGGCTGATGCGGGCGGAAAAACCTGCAGGACAAAGTTATATCATGTGGCCGCAGGGAGGAGAAGTCGACATTATGGAATACGTCGGCTCAATGCCCCGTCATAATTTGGGAAGCGTCCATTACGCGTGGTCCTGGGAAAACAACCAATACGCAGAATGGAATCACGGTCATAAAGGGGCATATTATTCGTACGTGAGCAACGATGTGCCGGTAACGGCTCCTTCGTTCGAAACATTTGTGTCACAGCCGGGAGATTCTGTTCTTGGGAACGGATCGTTCCATGAATACAGCATCCGCTGGCTGACGGAAAGAATGGAATTTGCGGTCGATCAACAAGTCTATCACGTCCATTATTTCAAGGACGGTGCCGCGTTCGACGGCGGTATTGCAGACGGACAAGATAAAGATGGCATCAGGATCGTGAATGGAAAAAGAACGTTGCTCTCGGAGTATTCCAATCATTTTTCAGAATGGCATCCGTTCGAACATTCCATGTTCATCATCCTCAGTGCAGGCGTAGGGGGAAGCGACAGCAGAACATACGGCGGAGCGATCATTCCCGAAGCAAAATTCCCGTGTTCCGTTCTAGTGGATTGGATACGGGTCTATAAGAATTCGTAACTGATGTTACGCAGAAAGATATTTTACCATAGAATGGTTCGACGCGGCGCAGAAACATCAGTCATCCTGACCAAATCCTTCGTTGTTTGTTCCGAAGGAATCCCTTCGGGAAAGGATGCGCCGAAGGATGACTTCAATATCTTAACCTGCGCCTTGCTCACCATGACTGATTTTTTTGTTTTACATAACATCAGTTCATAATAAGAATCACCGGTCCTTTCGCCGGATTGCGTTAGGGACCGATCACGGACTTCATCACTCATTTATTCAATAGGAAACATATGGCATCCTTCAGTGCACCTCAGCAAACACACACCGATCCTTCGCAGGGAGGGAATTACAAG
>CAIVNT010000241.1 GCA_903907305.1 uncultured Ignavibacteriota bacterium | reverse complement strand
TCTCCTGGATACCGTGTTGATTCATCAGCGCGTGGATGATCCGTACCTCGTAACTGTAATCAACAGTGCGGTTGGACCCCGCACCCAGATTTCCGCCATGCTGTCTCCACAGACAGATATCGCTGTCATTGTACTTGAATTTGAGGGAGCCCGCTGCGCGTGACCACCATTCATAATCATGAGCGCGGATGAATTCTGAATTATATCCGCCGACCCTTTCATACGCACGTTTGCGAACGACCGTACCAGGATTCGGAATCGGACTTGTAAGGAGCAATTCTGCAATGAGATGATTGTTGTCGTTATACCAATCCTTATAGACAAGCCGCTTCAGTTTCTTCTTATTCTTATCGGTGATATAGATATTTCCGTAGACCACATCTGCATCTGGAAATTGCCGGATGACCGCAGCATGGTTCTTCATTGCGCCATCGACCAGCAGATCATCGGAATCCAGCCACAGAATATATTTTCCTTTCGCTTTCGCGACGGCAAGATTACGGGTTGCAGGTGCTCCGCTGTGCTCCTTCACGTGATAGAAGATCTTATCGCTTTTGAGTGACCGTATGACGTCACCGGTCCCGTCCGTCGAACCATCATCCACAACAACGATCTCATAGTTCTGAAAATCCTGTTTCAGTACACTGTCGATCGCTTCTTTCAGATACTCCGCCCTGTTATACGTAGGGATGCAGACGGAGAAGAGTACCGACGGTCCGTTTTCCCCTTCGGCAGTCTTGAAATATTGCAAAAGTGCATCATTCTGAATTTCGATATTGAATTCCATCTCAGCCTTCCTCCGGGCATTCCGTGAATATTCCATCCGTAGATGCTCATTGTCGATCAACGCAGACATGTTCAGAGCGATCTGTTCAACATTCTTCTCTTCACTGAGCAGACCGGTACTGCCATGACCGACCAATTCCGGTATTCCCGCATGATACGTTGAGATCACCGGAATTCCCATGGCGTGCGCTTCGATCAATGTTACCGGCATTCCTTCCTTATCTCCACTTGCAGCAGTGACACTTGTCAGCACATAGATATCCGACTCCGACATCGATCTGATGACACCCTGCTGATCAGTGAATGGGAGAATTTCAACACATTCCTTCAATCCGAGTCCGGCGATCAACCCCGTCAATGAAGCATGCAGCGGGCCTTCACCGATGATCGTATAATGGAAATTCCCTCGATGACGCAATTTGGAAACTGCCGTAATGGAATATTCCAATCCCTTCTTCTCCACGAGCCGGCTCACCGAGAGCATGTTCACAATTTTTTTTGGTCCCGCCGGTTGATGAACGGTAAACAATGAAAGGTTTACGCCATAATGATGGATACGGATCTTTGCAGGAGGACAGCCGTTGTCCGTCAGCCTTTTCTTCATATCCTCACTGGGTGTCGTGATCACATCTGCACGGCTGAACAGGAAATCATAGCACCCTCTTCCTGCTTCTTTCATATACTTGGACGCATCATACCCATGGAACGAAACGATCGTCGGTACCTCGGGATTCAAATAGAACAACGATGCGAGCATATTGAAATTCGGTCCAAAATGGATATGGACATTCCCCGCATCCTCAATTCGTGTCACGCTGTTCAGTTCATAGAATTTCTTCTGCCACACGTTCGGATCTGCTGTTCCTGTAGCCGGTAGGGTGAGAAACTTCACCTTTTCGGTAAGTCCATATGATTGTACAGCCGGATGGACAGTCTTCTGACCGGTCTTTTCGAACGCCCATATCTCAACGTCCCGGCCGCGGTTGATATATCCGGTGATCTGGTCCAGAATGAATGTTTCGGAGATGACTGGGAACCCTCCGGTCACAACGATCATTTTTCCTTTCCGTTCGGATGCTCTGCACGCAGGAGTTTGAGATTCTTTGGCGAGAGACTGTTCGTGGAATTGTATCACACGTTGCGCTGCTGCATTATACGACCGATGATGATATTCATTCAAATGCTCCATTAACTCGATCCGCCGCTGATGGTACGTTTCCTTCACATTCTTAGTATTGGTCAATCCTCCCGCGTGCTTTCGGTAGACGCTCATCACTTCCGGGATTTTTTTCAATGGACCGGATGCTGATACGATGGAAAATAGTGCCATATCCCCGCTAACGATATGATTGAACCATTCCGGCAGCGTTCCAAGTGTATTTCGAAAGACAAATGAAGATGTGTGAAACGGCGAAAGGGTCGCAAATGTATGTTCGGTCATAAGGATATCCGTCGCATTTTTCCCGAACGTCCGTCCGTCCGTGCCGTCTTCACACAATTGCCTGGTCTCATGGAAACATGCGGAGAACTCTGGATTCGCTTCAAGGATATCGATCTGTTTCTGAAGTTTATGCGGATCAGTCCAGTAATCATCCCCTTCGCACATCGCGATATATTTTCCACGCGCGTGTTTGAAGACGGTCGGGAATATCGCTATCCCTTTTGATTTCTGATTTTCACTTTGGTAGATTCCTTTCACAAGGTCAGGATATTGCTGTTCGTATCGCCGGACAATTTCAGTCGTACCGTCCGTGGAACAATCATCATGGATGAGGATCTCGATTGGGAATGTGGTTTTTTGCGCTAAAAAACTATTGACCGCCTCTTCCAGAAAGTGTTCCTGATTGTAGGTGACGCAGCAGATACTCAGCAGAGGATTCATTCGGTTACCCATTATATTATTGCAACGCCTGTATTTCTAAATTCGGCACAAATTCTCCAAACTCGTACCGTGCATTCCTATGTGGCCTTCTGCCAGTAATCTCTCGATTGGTGTCTCCATCAACATCCTGTTGTGTTCAGCTCTCAACGCTAGTGCAGTGGTTTTCTTTTCCATTTATTCAATTACAAT
>CAIVNT010000240.1 GCA_903907305.1 uncultured Ignavibacteriota bacterium | reverse complement strand
TTCGGGATTTTTTTTGTTTTTATTGTGCTGAAGTTTTTCTCTTCAAGTCGGTGAGTTCTGTATGATATTTTTCCGTGCAGTCCGGACAGATGCCGTGACTGAATTGTGCATCGGTATGTTTGGTGAGATATACTTCCAGGATATTCCAGATCCCTTGTGCATCCCTGATCTTCTTGCAGGATGAACAGATCGGAACAACTCCTTCCAGGGTGTTCACTTCTGATAATGCCATCTGCAGGTCTTTGAGAAGTGCCTCACGGTCTTCTTCGATATGTTTCCTTTCAGTAATATCACGTTCCACAAACATCATTCCGGTCGGTTTTCCCCGTGAATCGCGGATGACCTCACCGTTGACTTCTGCATAGAAAAAAGAGCCATCTTTTTTCACCAATTGGTATTCCAATGATCCCGAGTGATTGCCCTTCAATTTTTCGATTGCAATAAATTTGGCGCGCTCCCGTTCTTCAGGTACGATGAAATCGAAGATCGACCGTCCGACAACATCATGATGATTATTGTAACCACTCATAGAGATTGCTTTTGGTGAGATCCGTATGATCTTTCCGGTCAACGACGTTAAGATGATGCCGTCCGGTGACATATCGATGATCATCTGCAGAAATTGCTCACTTTCGCGAAGTTCTTTTTCGATCTTTTTTTGTTCTTTGAAACGGACCTTCAGACGCCACAGCATGAAGAAGATCATGATTCCCGTGGAGATACCAACGACGATATGGTCAATGCTGAGGTAGGGAACATCCGGTTGAGTGAATGAATCGATGATAGCGTCAAGATTGATGAAAACAATGGCCGTGCCGATCGAGATGGCACCCAGGATCTTATTGTTCGACTCGATAAGATCGATCTTATCAAGAAATGATTTGTTCATGGGGAGACTTCCTGATCCGTCTACGCGGGGAAAGAAATGACGGTTTCTAAAAAACCAATAACTAAAGATACTCAAATAGAGCTACTTCAGCAATATGGCCGCATCAGTCTAGAAATTGAAACGGGAGTGACGTATAACCGTTCCGGGGAGCCTGTAATGGAATTGAATTGTGTAATAACGGACTCTTTTCCGGCCTCCGTCGGTAATCATACCAATTTGTCGAATTTGTTTTGGTGCAAATTCGTTGATACCTATTTCTCGCAGCACATAATCAGTAATTGTTGAACGGCATGAGTTTGTGTACATTGAACTGTTGGAAGTTTCAAGAACTTGTATTGAAAAATAAAAGTTCACACGATTTTTGTTCCTCTTTCTTATGCGGATCGCTGCCATGAAATTTGTGCTCTCAATGTTCATTATTGCTGTTGCGCTGTTCACTTTCGTTTTGCCGATACAAGCGCAGGATACACCGGGACGATATCAATATCTGCATCCTCTTCCGGGATCTTCAATGGTGCCGAAGGTATCAACACTCATCGTTCGTCCGGGAGGAAGGGTGATCTCAGCGGAACGGGAACTCGACCAATATTTCACTATCAAGGGGAGCATCAGCGGAACACATTACGGACGGACCGTCATCTCGGATGATGGGGAAACGATCATATGGAAACCGGCAATTGAATTTATACCTTCTGAGACAGTATTCGTGAGTATCCGGGATGGAATAAAGACTGCGTCCATGCGGCCGTTTTCACTTCTCCGCTTTTATTTTGTGATATCGCAGAATGAGGATGACCATCAGACCGATATCAAACAATTTCAAAACGCCGAACACAACAAGGAAGAGAGCCGTCTTTCGGCACCTTTGCGAATAACATCACAGAACGTGACAAATATTTCAACCCCCGCAGATTTTCCGGCAGTAAAGATTAATGTCTCCCAAAGCCCTGATTCCGGAAATCTTTTGATGACCAATATGTGGAATGGCAATCCCTATATTCTGATGTTCGACAATAAAGGACTTCCGGTGTTCTATCGAAATGTAGAGGGGAATGCGTACGATTTTAAGGTCCAGCCGACCGGCCGGTTCTCACATTATATT
>CAIVNT010000239.1 GCA_903907305.1 uncultured Ignavibacteriota bacterium | reverse complement strand
GGTCCGCCAGCTGTTCCGCCTCTGCAAGCAGATGCGTTGAGAAAATTATTGTTTTGCCGCGAGATTTTTGCTCCAGAATGAAATTTCGGAACTGCTTCACTCCCTGCGGATCTAGATTCGCTGTCGGCTCATCCAGCAGAAGGATCGGTGAATCCGGAATGGATGTGACCGTCATTCCCAAACGCTGGATCATTCCTCCGGAGAATTCCTGTACCGGCTTGTCGGAGAATCCGTTGAAACCTGCATTCGCCAATGCCTCATCGGCTACGGACGGAGAGATGTTCCGGAGCGAACTGTAGAACCGCACTACTTCGCGTGCCGTCAATGTTTCAGGGAAGATCACACGTTGGGGGAGATAACTGACGAATTGCTTCGCTTCTTTCGGATTCTTTCGTATATCGTATCCGTTCACGCGAATCGTTCCGGATGTGGGAATATTCAGACCAACGATCGACTTGAGCGTTGTGGTCTTCCCGCTGCCGTTGGGACCGAGGAATGCAAAAACCTCTCCCGGTTGTACTGTGAATGATACATCGTTCACCGCGGTGAATTTTCCAAATTTTTTCGAGAGATGTTCTACTGCGATCATACGCCTCTTCCCTTCCGAAAACGGGCAATAACAATGAAGACCACCGGAATGAACAACGGCAGAAAGAATGGAACAATGGATGCCATCGCTTGTCCGTTTGGCTGTGCATCCGCACGATGGAGCTGACCCTCGAACCATGTTAACGGCACCGGTTCCATCAGCGGAAATTCATCCCGTTCACCGGATACATCCAGTATGGGGAATGCTTTCGCCGAAACCGCTAAGGCCTGCGATGCGGGACTGTAGAGATATAAACGAACATTGGAGTTCTTCCCTTCAAGGTACGAGAAAACATTCTCTATCTTCATGGCAACATCGCCGATACCGTCCTTATCAAGATCATATCCCGAATATGAACTCCAGAAATTTCCTTTGCCTTCGAAGCTCCAATTCGATTCCGTCTTCCTGCCGACGATGGTGAGCGGATTGAGATTGTCGATGAAATTGTTCTGTGTGAACGAATTATGGATGGCGTTCTGGAACATCTCCAGCGCCAGATCGTTACGGGCAATGATGTTGTTGCGGAACAGATTGTTGGTGGAAGACTCGAAGAACAGCCCTACGACATTATCCGAGATGATGTTCGAATCGGCGATGCAGTTGTGACAATCCTGCAGCAGTATTCCGTACGATGCGAATCCCCGGTTGCGCAGGAAGATATTATGCTTCATCACAATACCGCGGGTAAACATAATGGCTGCACCGGCGACATTATCGCGAAATGTATTGCGGAAGAACGTATTCGAATCTGCATACATATAGTGCAGACCGTATCGAAGATGGAATACTTCGTTATCCTGAATGAGGGTATGATTCGCATTTTGGATATAGAATCCGTCCCTCGTTTCAGAAATGGTATTCTGTTCCAGAATGTTATAATTCGAATTCCAGAGATGGATTCCGCTTCCACGTTCACCCAGGTCTACCATCGGCCTTCCAACAACGGTATTCTGCATGATGTGGTTCGAATCCGACTGCATCAGATAGATACCGAAGAGAATGTCATCAAGTTTGTTGCGGCGGATGGTATTATGATCGGTCTTGATGAGAATACCGGCATCTTCATTTACAAGCATACTTCCGCTGTGGTCGATCGTAAATCCTTCGATGGTGCATCCGCGTGCAAGAATCGTGATGACACTTCCTTTTCCCGTGCCGCGGATGACCGGCAATTTTCTGCCTATAAGATGGACGGTCTTTGAAATGATAATATCTTCATTGAATATTCCGCCATTGACGATGATCGTATCGCCGGCAGGTGCCCGGTCCAGGCGGGACTGCAAGGACTCCCCTGCGGCCGTTACGCAAACGACGAACAAGATCACGAACCAGTATCGGCTTAGCGTTATGACCATACAACCACCAAGAGAATACAAAAAACAACGGAGTGAGCAAGTAAAAGGAAACCGAGTCTTTTGAAGCGAACGTTGCTGCTCAGAGTTAACGTGCCATAAAATATATGAATGAGCATCGGTGTAAAAGCAAGCACGACCGTCAGCGGCGTAAAATGGACGAGGGCCATTGTCACAATAATTCCAACGGCAGCAATATGATACAGCATATTCAATTTTCCCAGTATCAGCCGTTCGCGGAACGAAAAGTGTTCTTTTTTCAAGCCTGTTGCTTTGATCTTCATATGCACATAGAATACGCTGCTTCCAAAGAACAAGAAGTTCAACAGCCACAGTATGAACGCATTCTTATCGATCGATCCTGTTGAGATATAATACATACTCGGCGCAGTCAGTGTCAATCCGGCAACGGCCGCAAGATCGCTGATGATATTTTTCTTTCCTTTTACTGTCAGAGCATAATTAGCTAAGAATAATGCAGAACCGAGAACGGTGAAGGAAATCAGATGAATATATCTTTGCAGAAGAAGGGGAACAATAAAAATGACACCGACACAAAGATATATCGAACCCCAAAGATACGAAGCCCGGAGTTTTTCATTACTCTGATCGGCGGCACTTCGTCCACGGAAAATAATGTGTGCCGGAACATAACTCATGAAAACACTGAGCGTGGAAAGGGCCAGAAAGACATTGTTCCATTGCACTGTTCCTGTGAAGGAAAGTGAAACGATCATCGGCACTATCAACACCGCCCACGACCCATGTTCACGCGTTATGATCGGTTTGGAAATTTGCATTCTCTATCTCTTCTCTGCTAACCACGACTTCCGTGAGAACCACATTGCCAGCAGCAGCAGCACCGGCATTCCCGCAATGAAGAATGAGGCCGTTGAAGGATAGGTATAGACCTCAAAGTTCGCCATCGTCTGATGTCCGAACATCGGCGGGGTGAACGGCGGAACTTTGATCGCCGCGGTAGAATCCAGTTCATGTCCGTAGATGTACATCTTATAATAGAAGCTCCACAACGAAAAGAGACCGAAGTAGGAGAACATGACGAACAGATCGACCAGTTTCGACATCTTTCCCATGATCACGACACGCAGAGCCAACAGGATCGTTCCTCCAAAAACGAACGGGATCCATTTGAATTCCGTAAAATCGTCCGACAGCAGCGGCCGCATACCGATGTAGTGATTCAAGGAGTTGATCTCTTTCAGATCATCCTGATTCGCACTCTTTCCTCCATCCAGTTTGTAGGAATAGATATCAAGCCTCAAACCTTCGGGAAATTGATTCGAATAGAGCGTCATCTTCCACATCGGTGTGAAGAACGACGGTACGATCATCAGCGCAGCCAGCAGCACAAGGATCCTGCTGCGCATATCAAGCGGGATCTCGAAGAACGAGATCGCTTTTGTTAAATATTTTTGCATAACACTCCTAAAAAAACCGGGAGAGGTGAAACATTTCACCTCTCCCGCGAAGAACTTACTTCACGAGCATATAACCCTGCATCTCCTGATGGAGTGCAGAACAGAAATTCGTGCAGTAGTATGCGAATACACCCTGTTTATTTGCGGTGAATTCGATCGTTTTTGTCTCACCCGGATCGACGACGACGTTGATGTTGTGTTCCAGAATACCGAGTCCGTGCAGCTCATCGGTTGTCTGTTCGATGTTTGTCATATGGATCGTCACGTTATCCCCTTTGTTCACTTCGATCTTATACGGAGCGAAGCTCGAACGGACGAGGACCATGAATACCTCCACATTCTTTCCGTTGCGGACGATCTTAGCGTCCTTCACATCCCAGATCGCATTCGGATCCTTGTTCTCTTCCTTCGGATACACTTCGATCGGATGCAGTTTGTCCGCTTTGATCATCTGCGCGTTGTGCGGTTCCGGTTCGGTGAATGCATCCGTCAAAACGGACATCTTCTCACCGCCGATATCGATCAATTGCGATGCTTCGGGCTGCGACGGTCCGACACTTAAATGACGGCCGTGGGACAGCTTGTTGAGCGCGACAAGATATTTTCCGTCGGGACTCTTTGTGTCCCCTTCTGCTGCACAGAGATGTCCGATATTATATGCCACTGGAACTTTGTCCACCACTTCCCATGTTCCGAGTTTCCATTTTGCTACAGCACTTTCCACAAAGAGTGATGTATAGGCATAGCCTTTATCGTCGAACTGGGTGTGCAGCGGTCCAAGACCAACGTTGATCTCGGCATCCTTCACTGCGTCGTAATTCAAAACGGGAATACCATCTTCCGTTCCCGTGAAATTCTTGTTCTCAACGGCGGTTTTTATTTTTTCGATGTTGAATACAGTCGTGATGCTCTGCAGTTTTCCGCTGCCCACGATGTACTTGCCGTCCGGACTCACATCAACACCATGCGGTGATTTTGCGATCGGAAGCAGATAGACGATACCTTCCGCGGTCTTCGGATCGAGCATTTTCACACCGTCCACCATCTTGGCTTTTCCCGCCGCAAGCGCTTCTTCCACTTTTTTCCAGTTCACGGCAGCGATGTAATCGCGATCCTTCTGTGTGGAGGTCACTTCCAATTTTCCGATAGCGCGTTCGCTGTTATAGCAAGTCCAGAATGCCCAGCCGTCGCTCGGTCCTTTACCTGCATCGCCGAGATCATAGTTGAACGGCGGCATCAGGATCTGCCAACCCACCGTCATGTTGCCCGATTTGGGATCGATCTTCACCGCGCTCACAACACCGTTATACTTTGTCGCATAATCTTCCAATTTCTCGACGCGTCCTTTGGGAAGCGGAATTGAAAAGCGGGAAGCAGAGAGAAGATATTCCGAATTCTCCGTAACGAACGTTGAACCGTGATTACCCGAGATGTTCGCGATCGGGCCAAGGATCTGTTTCGTTTTGAAATCACGGAGGTCGATGCGTGCAATGCGGTTGTTCGCATTGTCGTTCACGAAGAGCCATCGGCCGTCGTAATCCCCGTCCGTTTCACTCAGAGCGGGATGATGCACATCGCCCCATGTGAAACCGCCGAGCATCGCTTTTGTTTCTTTATCAAATCCGTAGCCAGTTGCAGGATACGGAGCAAAGACCGGAATGGTGGACAGATGTCTCATCGACGGGATACCGTAGATGTAGACCTGTCCCGAATGTCCGCCCGATGCAAATAAATAATATTCATCCAGATCGCCGGGGGCAACGTACACTTTTTGTGCGGCTTCCTGAACATCGGAGCGGGCTCCGGAACGCCCTTTCTTGTCATCACCGCAGCCGGCCAAAAGGATGAGCGCAGCGACAACCAAGAGTGTTGAAGATAGTGTTGATTTCATATGATGACTCCTTTTGAATTGTTGGTACTGTACAGCAAGGTTTATTTTTTTACAGCAAGTTTTTCCTTTTTCTTCAACTCATACGCATTGCGCAACTTATCGATCGCTTCCAAACGTTCTTCTTTTGTCAGCGGAAGCATTGTGGAAAGCACCACCTCCATCGTTCCGGTCGGCTTCATCAGGAAATCATCAAGCGTCCGTCCGAAGCGGGACTGGACATCTTCCACGGCCATTGCCAGGTCCGGACCGATCTGGGCCGCGGCTTCAACACCGAGCGATGAGACAGAATGGCAAACAAAGCAACGTTTCTGCACAAAGAATGCACCGGGACCGTTCTTCATCCGCTCTTCCTTTTCCATCTCTTCTGTTGTCGGAACATCTTTAAAATTGTTAGAAGGGATATATTCCACCGGCAGTTTTGTTTTTTTCCAACTCATCACCAGTAATGCCAATGCCTGTGCATCGTTGGAAGTAAATCCGAAATTCGGCATGATCGTCTCACCGACAAGTTCTTTCGGATTCTTAAAATGTGCAGTATGCCAGGTGAACATTGAGGCAAATCCTTTCACCCGTTCAAAGCTGAACTGTTCAGGAGATTTTTCTCCTTCGAATGTCAGATCCGGACCAACCGTACCGCCGCGTCCGTTGACCACATGACAAGCGCGGCATCCTTTTTCGTTCACGAGTTGTTTGGCCCGATTGATCACGTCCATCCCTTTTGTCTCTTTGTCAAAGCGGTGACACTTGTTGCAATTCACCTGCATCATTGCGCTTTTATTGCTGACCACGTAGAATTCCGACAGTTCTTTACCGAGAAGCGGATCTTCCCAGTGTTCCGAGAATCCGTGTGCGGAATTCATATCGGTAGCATACCCTTGTCCGGAGTGACAGGTGGTGCAGCCGAATTTCTCGAGCGGATGACTCTTCAGGATCGCGGCAGGATGTGTCTTGTATGGATTGTGTCCGTTCTCCAATCCTTTCCACTCCACCGCCTGATGACAGGTGATGCAGCGGTCGGAAAGATTCAGATCCTTCACATAGATTTGTTGCAATCCCGCGGGAATCGTTGCAGCGCGTTCTTCACCGAACTTTTCGGCAACAACATCCGAAAATTCGGACTGGTACTCTTTCCATTCCGGCGTGAGATAATCATAGCTGATGTATCCTGTCACGATCAAGAACAGAACGCCGGCGATGGAGACGTACAGTTTATCTTTCGCTGCAAATTCTAATTTTTGTTTCATTGTCTTGTGGTTCATTCCAATACCTTTCGGGATCACATTAATATTTTACCGGCATGGTGGGCCAGGCTTCCCACGGGAAATAGAAATTCCAATACGGTCCTCGCAGGAATGTTCCGATGATCGTAAAGATGATGATGAAGAGACAGATGATGATAAAGATCCTGTTCTGCTTTTTCCGTTCCGGCGCGAACCAGACGCCGACGCTGTTGATGCCGGAAGGATCGCGGTACGGCCACCACACGGCAAGACAGATCATGACCGTCGGAAGGATAATGCCGCCGATGAGAGCGCCATTGATCGTCACAAATCCAAGCGGAATGGTCGAGATCGTTACGATCTCCTGCAGCCAAAGGAAATACCAGGGAGCTTTTGCCGGATTTGGAGTAACCGCAGGATTTGCCGCTGCTTCCAACGGAGCGCGGAAGATGATTGAAAGGATCACCGTTACAATGATCGTCCCAAGAGTTACCAGCCACAATCGCCTCGTCAGATTCGGAATGGAGGCAACACTGTTCTCCTCTTCATTCACCATCGTCGTCTGAACGTGAACGCTTGAACCATTGGTGATACCAAGCAGTGAATATGTTTTCGATTTTACCGGAATGACCTTCTCCGGTTTCTGCGTCAACGCTTCCTGATCCACCACCGCAAGACCGCCGTCCTTCCGTATCCTCCACATGTGCCACACGAATAGGAATACGACGATCATTGGAAGGAAGAAGACGTGAAGCACATAGAAACGGATGAGTGCATTCTGATCGATGAAATTTCCGCCGAGCAGGAAGAAGCGGATCTTGTCCCCGACAACGGGAGCGGAACTTGCGATATTCGTGCCGACGGTGATCGCCCAATATGCAAGCTGATCCCACGGCAACAGATAGCCGGTGAACGAAAGAAGCAGCGTCATCAGCAGCAGTCCAAGACCGATGATCCAGTTCAAAGGACGATTCGAGCCGACCGACTTTCCGTTCTTGTATGCGCCGGTCAGGAACACACGCACCATATGCAGAAATACCACCGCAACCATTAAGTGAGCAGCAATACGGTGCAATGAACGAAGCAGCCATCCGAATGAGACGACAAATTCAAGATCTTTCACGGAAGAATATGCGCGTTCAACGGACGGAACGTAGAGGAACATCAGGATCAGTCCTGTCACCACAAGGATCACGAAGAGGACGAACGAGATCGTGCCGAGATACATCGAATACTTCCACGAAAGACTCCCTTTGCTCACCTTGTTCGGGAACGCGTGCAGCAGTACGTTCTTTACGATAGCATCCCCTGCTTCCTTGTCGCTGCCGGGATTCCATGTCCACGTCAATTTTTTATAGAGTGCTGTGAGCTGGTTAAGAAATTGCATTGTTCGTCTCCGTTAGGTGGATCAGACTGTTAACCGAAAATTTTGTTCAACTTCAATTCCCATATCCGCGATCAGTTGGCCGTCATCGGGAGAGAGTTCCAGTTTATACCATTTCAGCGGACGCGGTGCCGGTCCGGCATAGTTTGTCCCATCCGCATAGTATTTAGAGCCGTGACAGGGACAGTGAAATTCCGACGTGATCGTTTTCTTCTCGCCGTGGATCTCCACCTCTTTCGGCTGGTTCAGTTTCGTATGCTTCACCGTGCAGCCCAGATGTGTACAGGAGGCAGAGATGGAATAGAATGATTTTCCTTCTTTGAAGATGTAAAGCTGTTTGTCCTCAATGAAGGTGACCCCTTCCGATAGTTGAGTCGGGAGTCCGATCTTGAATTTCCGTGCGGATTCGTACAGAACATTCGGAACAAGCGACCGGAGCGTTTGAAAACCGACGGCACCCGCACTGAGCAGCACGGAGCCCACGCCGACCTTCTGCAGGAACTCACGGCGGGAACTATGTTGCTCTTCTGATTCTTGTTTGTGATGTGATAATGGTTTTTTTTCTTCCATGGCGGTTCCTTTGTATACAGAGAGTGCTGTTTAGAACGAATACATCATCATCGCCTGAAGGGATGAGATGTTTGTTTCATTGTTCATTGATGTGACATTCATTCCGAACTGCAGATCGATCTTCTTCATAGGCGAGACCGAGCAGCTCAATCCCAATTGCGAGCCGTTCGAATGATGGTTCCCATTCAACAATTCCACCGATAGACCGATTGTCTGAGTGAAATTGGTCCGCATACCCACTGCAAAACGGATCTGTGCATGCTGCCCCTCCTCGAATTCCTTCAATACGATCACATTACCGACCATTGCTATGATTCCCAGTTCTTTGCCGAAAATGAGCCGTGATTCAAGAATGTTCGGGTGTTCCTCCATTCCCTGTTCGAATTCCACTGATGCCGCTAGCGAGAAAGGATTCGGGGATTCATCGGCGTGTTGAAGTTCAGAGTGTTCAGCGAAGAACGAATATCGTGTTTCGAGAGCAAGTGCTTCCAGATAGGAATGTGCTGCCGTTCTGGTGAAATGCGAGTGCAGCTCGATCCCCAGATCATTTGTGAGTCCGTAAATAATGCCCGGGGAGAACAACTGATACGCTTCCATTCCGTGATCTTCACCGAAATATTGAGCACTCAGATGAGCACACAACGAACCGGCATGCGGCGTAACACAAGTGGCGGTGTTGAGATAATCCTTACCGTGATGTGCCTGCATCTGTTGAGCGATCACGGAAAGGATGATCAAAAGATTTAGTCGAAAAAGTTTCAGGATAGAACTCCATGATTATTTGAAGCGTTCGTGTTCCTCGTAATAGAAGACTTCCATCGTCATCGCGTCCGTGGGACAGCGCAGTGCACAGAGTCCGCACCTGATGCAGGTCTCATCATCTTTAATCATCGCCGATGCGGACGAATATGGATCGATGGAATAATGCTCCACCAATTCCGATCGTGTCTTGTCGTCAATATCCAACTCGGCCAGCGGTACGAGTTTCAAACAATATTCGGGACAGATATCCGCGCAGCGGTTGCACATCACGCATTTGTCCGCATCGTAGATCGTCTGCACATGGCAGGAAAGACAGCGTTCCGCCTGTTTCCGTGCCTGCGCTTCGGTATAGCCGGATTCCACTTCGGAAATACCGGTCCGCCGGTTCAGATCGATCGTCGGCGGTGCTTCCCGAACGGTCTGTTCAAAATCTTCCGGTCGCGTGAATCTGCCGGTGGGAATTTTCTCAATAGAAAGATCGAAATAGGTCGTTGAAGTTCTGCTGTTCAGGAATTCATCGATGGAGAGTGCCGCCCTTTTTCCGTTCGCAACAGATTCAATGATGTTGCGTGGACCGAACGCAGCATCGCCGCCGGCGAAGATTCCGGATGCGGTTGTTTCCAGCGTATCCGTATTGATCTTCAGAAATCCTGCGGGAGAAATTTCCACCTTATCGGAAGGCGAAATGAATGAAAGATCGGTCCTTTGTCCGATGGCAAGGATAACCGTATCAACTTCAAATGATTCACTCAATGATTCGTCGAATGCCGGATTGAATTTTCCGTTCTCGTCATAGGTGTGTTTCACTCCGACGAATTCGACACTTTTTAGTTTTCCATTCTCACCGATGAATCTTTTCGGTCCGCGTGACGGATGGAAGACCACGCCTTCCCGTTGCGCTTCTTCAAATTCTTCATATCCCTGCACGGAGCGGAGCACCGGCATCTCGGCGAACGATTCCAAACTTGCGATGTGTACCTCTTCCGCACCGGATCGCCGGGCAACACGAGCGGCATCGACGGCTTCGTGAATGGTCGTATCCGATTCCGGCATTGTGCGGAGAGCGGAGCGCGCTGCATCGAATGCAACGAATCCGCCTCCGATCACGAGCACTTTTTTCCCGAGGTTCACACGGTAACCGTTGTTCACGTTCAGCAGATAGTCGATCGCTTTCACCACGCCGTCCAGATTCGAACCTTCAATGTTGATGTCGCGTCCTTTTTGAGTTCCAACAGAAATAAAAACAGATTCAAAACCCTGTTTTCTCAATTCCTTCAGTCCGAACTTCTCGCTCAGCGGCGTGTTGTATTTCACCTCCACACCGAGCGATCTCACTTTGTCGATCTCTTTGTCGATCAGCGTACGGGGAAGCCGGTATTCGGGAATACCATGACGAAGCATTCCGCCTCCGACGGAAGTTGCTTCAAATACGGTCACGCTGTATCCCATCAACGCAAGATCGTGCGCGCAGGAAACACCGGCAGGGCCGGAGCCGATGACAGCGACCTTTTTATTCTTGACGATGCTCCTTCGGTTCTCATTCTGCATCGGAAGATGCCACCGCCATTTGTTTCCTGCGTCGCTCTCACCATTCAGCAGCGCATTCACTGTATCCGGTTCTAGCGATTCAACTCCATATTTGTCTGTCACGAATCTTTTCAAGGCGCGGATGGAGACCGGCGCATCGATCTTTCCGCGGCGGCACCAATCCTCACACGGCGCAGCACAGACTCGTCCGCACACACTGGCGAACGGATTGGGAGAACGTGCGGTGAGATACGCTTCTTTGAACTTTCCTTCGCTGATCTGCTGAACATAACGTCCGGCATCGGTGTGAATCGGACAGCCGATCTGACACGGAACAAGATCCTTCCAGAACTCTATGTCGGGGATTTTTAATGTGTACTTATCAGCCATACGCTCTCTTGATTAGTGGTATCGATCGTTCAATGCGCAGTAATGATATCGTTTTCCATTTTCACCGCTTTGGGGAACAGGACATTGTTTTCCAAATGCACATGCCGATGCAGATCCATTTCAAAATCCCGCAACTCCTGAAAGGTAACACGGTACGTGGTACAACCGTCCTCCGGCACGGAATAGTTATTGCTCAATTCACGGATGGCATACATCGCATCACCCGCATGTTCGTGTTCCTGCTCCATCATTCGTATCGGATTCTGCACTGAACCAAAATGCGGGACCGGAGCAGGCTGGTTGGTCGTTTGTGATTTGTGGAGTGCAGTGATGAATGGGAAGAGCATTTGTTCCTCTTTTATCATGTGCTGCTGCATCTCGACGGCAACATTCTCAAAATGGAGGGCGATCTCATTCAATTCAGGATGGTTCGATCCGTGCACGGCTGCGATCTTCTGAGTGTGTGCAAACAGCACAGGGATCATTTTTCGGACATAGGCATGATGATTTTGAATGATATAGTTTACGAGAAAGTCCGGCTCCCATTCCGTATACCGCATACCGCTTGCATCTTTTTCACTCTCCAGGACGGATAATTCGGCGAATACAACTTGAGGGTCGATCTTTTTTTCTTCGCACGCTTTATGTACGGTCTTCCCACCGCGACAGCAGAAATCCAAAGAATATTTTTCAAAGACTGCGGCAGCGTGAAAATTCTGCACAACAATATCCTTGATGCTGAGAGTGTGAATAGCGTTGTCGGTCATGCCTGCCTCCGGTTTGATGGTGAAACTGACGGTGGCAATATAGACTGAAGATGGTATGAAGGACTTATGACTTATATCATAAGAAAGAAATATACTGCCGGAGGGAAGTTTAGCAGAGCGGTGACAAGGAGTGGGAAATCAGCAAAGCGTCAATAATGAACGGTGGTTGTCATCGGGGAATCTTTTTCCAGAGAATCTTTCCGTCATCATCAATCTCCAGTTGATGTTTCTGTTCCAGCGATTTAATGGAACGTATGACGGTCTCCACACGCAGGCCGGTCATATCCGCTAGCTGCTGACGGGTCAAAACGATCTTCACCGGCCCGTCCGTGTGGATAGAAGCGTGTTCAGCAAGATACTTCAGGAGGGTGAGCAGGCGGTGCTGAGCTTCTTCAATGGCGAGTTCGGAGAGCATGGTGGATTTGTAGACAAGTCGGCTACAGAGAGTGTTCATCACTTCAAGATGGATCTCAAAATTATTCTTCAGCAGACGAAGAAAATCATCGTAAGAGATCTTCCAGACATCGCTACGTTCCGTTGCAATCGCCGATGCGGGATACGGCGCTTTTGAAAAGAACGGCGGCTCACCGAAACTTTGTCCGTCCGTAAAATATCCCTGCACAAATTCCCGTCCGTCATCGCTGTAGTTGGACATTTTGATCTTTCCGGATTTCACGATATAGAATGTCGACGCGATCTCCCCCTGTTGGAACAGCATATCCCCTTTGTTCAGTGCGGCGATCGTTGCATGATATTGCCGTAACACGTCCTCATTGATCATAGAACAAAATACCTGTATTCAGTGAATTTACAAAATGAAAGTATCCGGCAAGCACAGTGTCGCCCGTGACCGTATAACGACCATAGAGTTTTTCGTTGACATGCTCCATCCTTTTTCGTATTATGATAGTCCAAAATTGAACCACAGATCGATTGTTTCATTAGGAAGGAAGTTAACACAATGTACGCAGTAGTAGAAATTGCAGGACAGCAATACAGAGTGAATCCCTCGGAAAAGCTCTATGTGTCGAAACTGGACAGCGCTATTGACAGCGTCGTGAAGTTCGATAAAGTGTTGCTTCGTGCGGACGACACAAAGGTCACCGTCGGCAATCCCGTCATTCTCGGCGCTTCGGTTGAAGCCAAAGTGCTGGCACACAGCAAGGACGACAAAGTGATCGTATTCAAGAAGAAACGCCGCAAGGGCTATCGTGTGAAACGCGGACACCGTCAGCAGTACACGCAGATCGAAATCACGTCAATCAATTAAGTTACGTTTTTAGAGGAGTTTGAACCATGGCACATAAAAAAGGGGCCGGAAGTACCAAGAACGGACGCGACAGTAATGCGCAGCGTCTTGGTGTAAAACGTTTCGGCGGAGAATTGGTCAATGCAGGCGAGATCCTGATACGTCAACGCGGCACAAAGTTCCACCCGGGCGACAATGTCGGACGCGGTGGGGACGATACGTTGTTCGCTTTGAAACCCGGACGCGTCAAGTTCCATATGATCAGCAAAACACGTCAGGCTGTTTCGATTATCATCGCAGCTTAAGCTCTGCACGTTTATTGATTATGTTGTACAAAGCGTCCGCTCACGTGGACGCTTTTTTATTTTATACCAGCTGTTATTCATCTTAATCAGGAGACCAATATGAAGATTACCGTAATTGGAGCAGGAAACGTCGGCGCCACCGCCGCACAGCGTATCGCTGAAAAGGAACTCGCCAACGAGGTTGTGCTTGTGGATATCGTTGAAGGCGTTCCGCAGGGAAAAGCACTCGACATGTATGAATCCGCACCGGTCGAAGGATTCGATACGATGGTCACCGGAACCAACAGCTATGATGCAACCACGGGTTCGGACATTGTCGTCATCACTGCCGGTATCCCGCGCAAACCGGGAATGAGCCGCGACGATCTATTGAACACCAACGCAGGCATCATCAAATCCGTTACCGAACAGGTCTGCGCGAAATCCCCGAACGCCATCCTCATCGTTGTCTCCAATCCACTGGATGTGATGGTCTATGTTGCACAGAAAGTTTCCGGATTCCCGCGCGAACGCGTGATCGGTATGGCCGGTGTTCTCGATACCGCCCGCTACCGTTCGTTCATTGCCATGGAACTCGGCGTCTCCGTAGAAGATATCACCGCACTGATCCTCGGCGGACACGGTGATTCAATGGTCCCGCTCCCCCGCTACACATCTGTTGCCGGTATTCCGCTGACGGAATTGATGTCGCAGGAAAAAATCGATGCGATCGTAAAGCGCGCGCAGAACGGCGGCATCGAGATCGTCAATTATCTGAAGACCGGCAGTGCGTTCTACGCTCCGTCATCCGCGGCAGTACAGATGGTGGAAGCGATCGTGAAAGACAAAAAGCGGATCCTCCCCTGCGCAGTGATGCTGAACGGCGAATACGGTATCAACGACACCGTGGTCGGCGTACCGGTGAAATTGGGACGCAAAGGAATGGAACAGCTCATCGAGATCAAATTGACCGCAGAAGAAACAGCAGCATTGAAAAAATCCGCGGATGATGTGAAGATCAATATGGATAAGGTGAAGTTTTAAGAACGGACGGTCAGATTTCAGACAACAGATGTCAGATGATCAGACGGCAGATTATTAGATTAGTAGACTCGAACGCCCTGGCGACAAACCCAGGGCGTTTGTATTTTTGAGAGACCATTGAGAAGAACGATCATTTTTCTGTCATTTGTATTTGTTGTATCCGTATCAGCGGATGAGATCACACTCAAGTCAGGATCAATTGTCCAAAATGTGTCGATCATTGAGATCAATAATCAGTTGATCAGATACAATGATGCGGAGGGGAAAGAGCAGCGGGTGAATCTCCGCGACGTCTCTTCCGTGCTTCATCATGCGGACGCAGGGACTGACGGCGCAGATCATCTCTATCTTCGGAACGGAACTGTGGCCGCAGGAACGATCAGCGCGTTGGAATATGACCGCGTTATATTCATCGCACCGTCCGGCGATACCACAACATATGATCCGTCCGCCGTTCTGAAAGTGACGGGAAAACAATCCGCATTTTCCTTTCACAGCATGGATGATAAATATTTTTTCCTCACGGGTGCGAACATCACATTCATCGGAGGAAGACTGACGAGGCCGCTGACACAATCCCAGTACCGTTTCATAATCTCAGCGTATGCATCGCTTCCTGCTTCATCATTCACGTATCGGTTCCCCGGTCTGCTCATTGAAAACGTACGAGCGGGGTACGGAATCTCGTTCACCATTGATTATTCTCTTGCTCCCGGAAACGATATCTCTTTTTCATACCGGTTCATTGAGAATTCCATAGGCACTCCGGACTCATTGCCGGGACCTTTCTCCGAATGGTCCAACCATCTTCTGCTTGCGGGAATAAAGCGAACGATCACGATCGCTCACCCTCTTCGGATCTACGGAGAAGCAAAGGCGGGATACGCCGTCTCAATGTCGCCGGAACATCACGATCTTTCGCCGGAGCAATCATCTAGTACTGCGTGGAGCATTGGAGGCGGGATCTATCTGACGGAGAACATCTCGATCGATGTTGTGTATCTCTCATTCTCTCCGGATGTACGGATGACATACAACCGTCCTAATTCTCTCTATACAAGAGTTGTCACACAACAACAGCATGTATCAACATTCCTGGCCGGCGTCAGTTGCACTTTTGGAAGCGGGAATTGAAAACGTTCCTTTATTTCCTGCAAAATGCAAAACCCGCAGCGCCTATGCAGCGGACCGCGAGTGTTTGTCTGACAATCTAATATCTGATATCTGTCCGTCTGCTCTACAGTTTCATCACCATCGTCACTTCGTTCCCTTTTGCATTGTATTTCACCGATGCCATGAATGCTTTCATCAGAAACACACCGCGTCCTCCGGTAGCAAGAAGATTGTCCTCATGAAGAGGGTTCGCAACGTTGTCCGGCTTGAATCCATCCCCTTCGTCTTTGATCTTTACGGTAAGTGTCTTCCCGTTCATGGTACATCTGAGCGTGACATATTTTGATTCATCGTTCTTGTTGCCGTGAATAATGCCGTTATTCACCGCTTCCGTCACCGACACGAGCAGTGCATGAAGTTTCTCGTCCGGCAGATTGAACTTGCCATTCATGGAACGGAAGAATTCCTCCACAAGATTGATGTTCTTGCGGCTGCTGGGGATCGATAACTGGTAGACCTGTGGTTTCGCGCTCATGATCTCTCTTTGATTATTGTTGTATGGTGATCGTCCATTAGAAATAATACCGCACATTCATCGTCATATTCGAATATTCTCGGAGCACTCCGCCCGATTGATGCTGAAACTCTTTCCATCCGCGGATCTCCACACCGGATGCAGCTGACAGACGAATGGAGACACTCGTGGTCGGTCCGGCACTCAGGAACGTGCTCACGAATTGACGCTGATTGTTCCTGTATTCGAATTTTTTCTGTGCAAAGGAACGGAATCCGAACGCAAAGAACCATTTGCCGTCCGTTGAATATCTGATCTGCGGCGAAAAGGTCACTTCTTCGATCCGCTGAAGAGGACGTTCCGAAAATTCCGTCCAGTGAAACTCCCCCCGTTCAAAGAACCGCACATATGCGGTCACATCTATTCCGACCCGTTCTGTCATATCATACGAGGTTGAATCAAGAAATGCAACCTGACGGTATGAGTAACTTCTAATATCGGGGATCAGCGATTCAAAATCGAAAACAGTATAATTCGCCAGCACTTCGAATGCATTGAACATGCGGAAATTATGAACCGGATTGTAAGTAATTTCCGGCACCAGCCGGTAGATCCTGTTCCAGTTATTATTAGCGCTTTTTTGACGCAGGAGATAGACCAGGTGCGCATTTGTTACTTCTGCGGTCAACGAAGCAGTGAACACCGAACTGAAGCGGTGTGTCTCCTTCAGCGAAAGACTGATCAATAGTTCGTCCCGGTCATCCGTATTCACCGTGTCGGGTGTATCGTAACGGAGAATGCTGGCTGAACCGGTGAATGTGATGTGATCATCGGGTGAGAGTTCGCTGAAGAGATAGGCGCTGATCATATTCCTGAAGGCCGTATTGTCGAGACGCGATTCCTGGCGGGAACGGTTTTCCTGAAAATTATCATCAACACCGTCGATCTTTTCCAACAGATGTTTCTCGTCCCGCTCACCAATGATGAATCCAAGTGACATGAGTGTGGAAGACGATACATACGATACTCGCGCCTGACCGTCCAATCGAAACTCTTTTACCGAGGTATTGAATGAAATGGACGAAAGATCGTTCAGCACATTATACCGGAACGCATTCCTGATCGTTCTGGAATCGATGTTGAAGATCAGCTCCGTGTTGAATCCGCCGCCGACATCATAGGCAAGATTATTTTGAATGCCGTATTGATCCTCGATACGCGAACGGATATTCGAGGGGACGCCGAAGACCTTCTGCACCGTTTCCGCGGCTGCGATATAGAAATCATTCCGGTTGTTCATCCATACCACGCGGAGACTGTCGGAAGAATTTTCCGAGAACTGTGTTGCAATGCTCACCGCCGCACTATCCCGCTTGTAATACCGGTTCCCCATATTGCTTTGATTCAGGTGCCCGGAGAATACCGCTCTGTATCCGCTGAAATCAATATCATCGGCATCACCGTACAGCCGGTAATTCACTCCCTTATCCTGTTCCAATTGCTGTTTATCAAAGCGCATACCGATCATCGGTGTGATCGTCAGCGAAGTAACGGGTTGATACGAAATACCGGCCGCTCCCGAATGGATGCCGGCGTTGCTGCTCCCTACGGTCTGATTGTCCGACAGAATGTAGGACTGCGCTTCCACCACGGCAGCGAACGGACCGGCAAGATTCTTCGATACAGCAAGAGAAAAGCTTTGATCATCGCGAAAGGAACTGGAGATACTTTTGATATACGACGATGTGAAACGGTCGGAGATACTGACGAAGAGATCGGAATCATCGAGCCGGTACCGAGTCTCGGCGGTCCAAAGATACGTGTTCACATTCCGCTCGAACCGGAGCGCGGCGATGTTCGAATCAAGCACGATGCGGGCCGGACGATGGAATCCGGTCTGCGAATATGCCGAGACTACGATCACTATCACAAGAAACGCCGCGCGGAAAATTCTCATCTGTTCGGGAAGAGGTCGTTGAGTGTGTATTCGGGATGATACCCAAGCAACCGTGATGCTTTGGCGTGACTGATAATCGCCTGCGCACCGGAGAATCCTTCCGCAAACTCCGTCGTTTCAGGATAGAACTGTTGAAGAAGTTCTTTAGAATTTTTTCCTGTCCAGTTTTCTTTTGCCGTGATGAAAAAGACATCGTGAAGATTCTCCAGATCATGTTCCACTGCCAGACGGTGGGCTTTGGCGACATCGTATACGTGAACATACGTCCAGAGATTCTTGTGCCAGTCCGTATATTCCGTCACTAATTTTTTATAGAACGGAATCTGTTCCGCTTCAGGCACCCAGATCCACGGTTCGCGGAGGCAGACAGTGCGAATACCGTACTTCGCCGAATATGTTCTGCAGATCTGTTCCCCGATCACTTTGCTCAATCCATATGGATCCTGAGGACGCATCGGATGCGATTCGTCGATAGGGATAAAGTGCGGCATCATGCGGTTTGTCATGAATGCGAAACCGAGCGTGGATTCACTGGAGGTGAAGACGACCTTGCGGATACCGTTCCGTGCAGCGGATTCCAGCACATTGAACGTGCCGTTCACATTCACATTAAATACTTTTTCGGCCGGATCGTTCAGCGGATGGGGAATGCCTGCACAGTGAATGACAGCGTCATACCCTTTCATCGCCTGTTCCACATCCGGCAGGACGAGTATATTCACGAAATGGAAAACGACCGACGGTTGTTTCGGCTTGAGAAGATCCAGCACACCCACAGTATAGCCGTGCGCGAGCAATTCATCCACAATATATTGTCCGACAGAGCCGCTGCCGCCGGTGACCAGAATTTTCATAGTTCCCACCCTTATTTTCATCAATATAGGAACATTTTTAGTCTTTCGGTGATATTAAAGAGAGATTGAAGGCGGGGGAAAAACAGCGATGCCGCAGGATATTCTGCGGCATCGTAAGAACTATCACCAGATCTTCGCCCGCTCGTTCACCGGACGGACCAGCTTTCCTTCTTTGCATCCAAATGCATCGAAGAAATCCTGCATATTCAAGACCGGACCGTTCGTGCGGAACGTGCCGGGCGAATGCGGATCTGTCCGTACCTGCAGTCGGAGTGCTTCATCGCGGTAATTTCTGCGCCACACCTGTGCCCAGGAAAGGAAGAACCTCTGTGCGGGAGTGAATCCGTCGATCGTCTGTATGTTCGGTCTCCGGTCCAACACCTTCTGAAGCGCAGTGAAAGCGATGGAGAGTCCGCCAAGGTCGGCGATGTTCTCGCCGTTCGTCAGTTTTCCGTTCACATGCATAGAGTCGATGGCAACGTACGAATTGTACTGGTTCTCAAGCACGGCAACGCGCGCTTCAAATTTTTTGCGTGTCTCCGCCGTCCACCACATTTTCAGATTCCCTTCTGCATCGTACTTGCTTCCCTGATCGTCGAAACCGTGCGTCAATTCATGACCGATCACCGAACCCATGCCGCCGTAGTTCACAGCATCATCCGCCTTCGGATCGTAGAACGGCGGCTGAAGGATCGCAGCGGGGAAGACGATCTCATTCATGCTCGAATTATAATATGCGTTCACCGTCTGCGGCGTCATTCCCCATTTCGTACGGTCCACCGGTTTTCCGATTGTTGCGAGGTCCGTTCTGAATTCGAATGCATTCGCCCTGCGGATATTCTCCAGATACGACGCGCGGTCGATCTTCAGTGTCGAGTAATCTTCCCACTTATCCGTATACCCGATCTTCACGGTGAACGATTCCAGTTTGTGCAAGGCAGCTGTGCGGGTGGAATCGTCCATCCAGTCCAGTTTCGTGTTGATGTGTTCGCGGAACGCGGCGATAAGGTTATCCACCATTTCGCGTGCTTTCTTCTTCGCTTCGGGAGTGAAGGTCTTCGCAACATAGAGTTCGCCGAGCGCTTCGCCCATTGTCCCATTGATCACACCGAGAATGCGTTTCCAGCGCGGGAGCATCTCTTTTGTTCCGGACAGCACGGTTCCTGAAAAGCGAAACTGCTCTGCGACAAATGCGGACCTAAGCGCGGGAGCGGAGGACGAGATCACTTTCCAGCGGAGATACAACTGCCAATCCGAAACAGGAACGGCAGCGAGCATCGTATTGACCTGCGCAAAGAACGGCGGCTGTCCGACATTCACAACGGTGACCTGAGCGGCGTTGAGTGCGGCGAAATAATTTTTCCAGGAGAAATTCGGTGTCATTTGTTCGAGTTCGACCAGATTCCGTTTGTTGTAATTTTTTTCCGGATCGCGGCGTTCGACTCGCGTAAAGGATGCTTTCGCCAGCCGTGTCTCGAACGCGAGAACTGCGGCGGCATTGCTCTTCGCTAAAGCTGCATCATCGCCGGTGAGGGTGAACATATTCGTTACATACTTCAGATACTCTTCACGGATCTTCTTCGATTTATCGTCATCGGCTGTATAATAATCACGGTCAGGTAATCCAAGGCCGCCCTGCGACACTTGTCCGATCACGGACTTGCTGTCCTTCGCATCCTGCGTGCCGAAGAATCCGAACAGCACGCGGACCCCGATGGAGTGAAGATACGCGATCTCTTTTTTTACACCTTCCGCATCTTTGATGGAAGCGATCCTTTTCAGATCCACGGAAATCGGAGAGGCACCCAGTTTTTCAATCGTTGCGGAATCCATCCCCATCGCAAAGATATCACCGATCTTCTGAAGATTGCTCCCCTTCTTCGCTTTCTTATTTGCAGCAGCACCATCAAGGATCTCTTTCAGCACGAGACTGTTCTTTTCGTTCAATTCGTTGAAACTCCCCCAATTGCTGTATTCCGCAGGGATCGGATTATTTTTCAGCCAGTTCCCGTTCGCGTAGAGATAGAAGTCATCGCAAGGGTTGACCGTTCTATCAATGTTTGCAGGATCGATCGGAAGATTTTGTTTGGTTTGAGCGGTCAGCATTAGAGCGCAGGCAAGCAGAAGTGACAGTATGGATTTCATCGGGAACCTTAAAAATAGTGGGAAAAGGACAGCTAAAAGTAGGAATTTCAAGAAGGAAAGACAACAGACGATTGTGGAGTCAACTCATGCCCATACTCAAAAAGCGATGCCATAATTTAGAGTAATGGCATCGCTGGATAGTTCATAGTTTCGGTGTAAGCGGAGGAAGTTCGTATGCTTCACAAACGGACTGGAATCCTTCTGCACGATGGGTTGCATCACAGAACGGTTTTGTCTTGCTGAGTCCGCATCGGCAGAGCGATATCTTCGTCCGGCCGTTCAGACCGTATCGGTTTCCGTTCATATCGACGAGTTCGATATCTTCACCCTCAACACGGAGACTTCCGTTATTATTGACAACGATTTTTACTGCCATGGTATGATGTCCTTAATGGTGTTCTATGCGAAAATGATTCAAACAAGGGAATGGATTTGCCGACGTGAATATTTTGTAGGACGAAGCGACGCTTCGTCCTACAGCGCATCTTATGATGCCCGTAATGCGTTGATGATGTTCATCCGTGAAGCGCGGACCGCCGGCAGGAATCCGCCGATCACTCCCATCATCAGAGAGAAGAACAATGTTGAGATAACGATTCGGATAGAAAGGGAAAATCCGAAGGCAAGCTCGGAGAATGTCCCGAAATTTGTCGTGGAGAATGAAACGAATTGCATGAATGAAGCAAGGATCAGTCCGAGAATTCCGCCGATCATTGACAGTGCAAGGGCCTCGAGAAGGAAAGCGGTAAGGATGCTGTTGCGCTGGAATCCAAGTGCACGCAGCGTTCCGATCTCCACTGTTCTATTCGCAACAGCGGCATACATGGTGATCATTGCACCGATCATCGCTCCGAAACTGAAGATGATGGTGATGACAAGGCCGAGCGCTTTGATGAACGTTGCCATCCCTTTCGATTGTTCAAGATAGAAATCCTGCTCACGTTTCACATCCAGATCCTGCAGACGCTGTTCTGTTTCCAATTTTGTTTTGATCACTTCGTAATCCTGAACATCCTTCAGTTTGAAGGTGTAGGAAGAAAAGGTGGTGCTGCGGTTGAATTCGAGCATGATATTATCCGCATCAGCCCAAAGCTCGGAAGCGAAACCGGTCTTACCGGCATCGTACACTCCTACAACCGTCCACAACTTCGTGCCGATGCGGATCTGTTGACCGATATCGACATTCTCGAATTGATCGTGGATCTTGTTGCCGATAACGATCTCCGCAGAACCCTGCTGGAACCAGCGTCCTTCCGTGATCTTCACTTGAGGACGAAGTGCAAAGGAACTCGGTGTAACGCCGCGGACGATGATGTTCCCCATATCATTCGTCTTCTTCTTTCTGAGATTGATGATGGTAACAACATCGGATGAAGCGAACGGTTTCCCGTCATTCATCTGTGCGACCTCGGCAAATGAGGAGATGATACCGATCTGGTCCCGACTAACGGCACTCATCATTTCTCCGCTGGTACCTTTCCGGAGTATAATGACGTTGTCATTCGACCCTGTGGCGACCATCGTATCCTGGATACCCTGTGCAAGCATCAGCACGGCGGCAAAGACGAAGACAACAAGAGCGATACCGGAAACGGTGAGCGATGTGGTCAGACGGCGCGCCCAAAGATTTCGAATATTATAGGAGAGTGGAATTTTCATAGAGAATTGTTATTTACTGATGCATCAATGGAAGTTATTTTTTTTATAGCGATGGTTCGACGCGGCGCAGAAACGACAGTCATCCTGAGCAAATCCTTCGTTGTTTGAAGGATGCGTCGAAGGATGGCTGAAACACTACACTCTGCGCCTTACTCACCATGACTGTTATTTGTTTTTTATGAACTTACTTTTGTGTTCTATCAATCAACATATCAACCGATCTGCCGCAGACCGTCCACGATCTGCATCTTTGCGGAACGGTACGCCGGGAAGACCGCTGCGATCACGCCAACAAGAATGGAGAATGCCGCCGCCATTGCAATGGTGGAACCTGCCATTTTAAATACCGGGAACATTGTCGGGAACTGAGCACCGAATCCTTCGCACACCGGGAAAGCCAGAAGAATACCTGCGGTGCCTCCCAGCATAGAAATGAAGAGCGATTCACCGGCGATCAGTCCCACCACGTGGAACGAAGTGAATCCGAGTGTCTTTAGTACTGCATACTCTCTGATCCGTTCGCGGGCGGACATGATGATCGTATTCGCCAACACCATCAGGATGATGCCGATGATGACGTACGAAACAAGTTCCAGTGAAGTGATGATCGCTCCCGAAAGAGAGACAAAGCTTTGCTGGAATGCTTTTTCCGTTTCCGTCTTCGTCTTCGCGGCGGAGTTTAGATAGATCGCATCGATCGCTTCGGAGACAGCCGGTGCATCATTCATATTGGCGATGCGGATGATATACCATCCCACATGGTCCGTCGCCCAGGCGGCTACCTGCCGACTCCGTTCGTTCAGATAATCCCACTGGAAGAACATCTGTGTTTCATCGGCGCTCTTATCGTTCCCCACATAGATACCGGCAACAACGAATTCCCAGTCCCCGGGATAGATATCCCCGCGGACATTGATGATATCTCCGATCTTGAAGCCGTGCTGTTCGGCAAGTTTCCGTCCCACAATGCAGGCATTGCGCTGCTTTTTGAATGCGGCAAGCTGGTCATCGGGAACGGAGTATTCGGAATAGACTTTGAAGATCGTTTCCGGATCGACCGCGATGCGGGGGAAAAAATTCTCGAAGCTTTGGTCCTTATAGATTCCCTGGAACCAGTTGGCATAGGAAACGGTGGTGACACCGGGAACTGCTTCGATCTGACTCTTGTAGGAATACGGAAGCGGAAAGATGAACGACACCGCATGCCGTGTGATGAGCCTGTCCGCGGAGGATGCTTCGACACCGTAGGACCATGCGGTCACCACAGTGCGGAGCAGACCGAACGCAAGTACCGCAACGGCGATCCCGAGGATCGTCAGCAGACTGCGCAGTTTGTGCCGTAGAAGATTCTTATAAACGAGTTTTAATACATTCATGATGGTTGATCGGATGAGGATTCAAAAAATTATTGTGACGTCAGTTCGCCTTTGTCGAGATGCTGAATCTTATGAGCGCTCCCCGCTGCGTGCGGATCGTGCGTGACCATGATGATCGTCTTTTTGAATTCGCTGTTCAGTCTGCCGAGCAGCGTCAGGATCTCTTCTGCGGACTTCCTGTCCAGATCGCCGGTCGGTTCATCGCCGATGAGCAGCGTCGGATCGGTCACGACGGCGCGGGCAATAGCCACGCGCTGCTGCTGTCCGCCGGAAAGCTGCCGCGGAGAGTGATCCATCCGGTCCGCAAGACCGACCACGCTCAGTACCGCTTCAACGCGTTCCTTCTTCTCTTTCTTTGAAAGATTCGTCAGAAGCAGCGGCAGTTCCACATTCTCGTATGCGGTCAGCACCGGAAGCAGATTATAGAATTGGAAGACAAAGCCGATATTGCGGGAGCGCCATTTGGCGAGCGCAGATTCGTTCAGCTTTGCGATATCGGTGCCGGCAACGAGGATGGAACCGGAGGTCGGCTGATCGATGCCTGAGATAAGATTCAGCAGCGTGGTCTTTCCGGAACCGGACGGTCCCATCAGCGCAAGAAATTCCCCTTCGGGAACATCGAGCGAGATGTTCTGCAGCACGGGGATCTCCAAGGTGTCGCGCTTGTACACTTTGGTGACGCTCTTTACTTCAACGAGTGTTGACATAGAATTTAATATTGTGTGATGAATGATGAGTTATGAATTCAGACTGAAGAATGTGCCTTACAATATATCTGTTACAATGAAATGCGTATCTCTCGCAAAGCCCCTAAGGGGCAGGCCGCAAAGTCGCAATAAATGAATGTCTTCCATTACTGGATCAAGTTCATGCGTTTTGTTTCCGCGAACTCGCCTGCACGGAGCCGGTAAAAATAGATACCGCTGGTCAACGAATACTTGTCTGCGGAGAATTGAATGCGGTGTTCTCCGGCATTCTGCTCTCCGTTGACAAGTTCCGCAACTTCTTTCCCGAGCATATCATAGATCTTCAGCGAGACATGCGACGCGGATGCGAGATGATACAGAATGACCGTTGACGGATTGAACGGATTCGGATAATTCTGTCCCAGCGAGAATGTGTTCGGCGATGCATTTTTCTCAGCCACAGACAAGGACTGATCGGCGCTGTAGGACCATTTCACCGCATCGAAGACAAGACCCTGCTTCGTCGTGTCGCTGCCGTCGCCAAGACGGACAGAACCGCCCGTTCCCTGTTTGAAGAAATATGTCCCGAGCGGGAGCCAGCTGTTCTTTATGTTCTTTTGATTGGCAACGATCTCTACCGGACCATTGCCTGTTGTAATGGTATATCGTGCTTTCGTTGCATCGCTGTACGGAATGTATGCGGACACTTCATACCGTCCATCCTTTGCGAGAGAAGGGGTCCACACTGCATAACATGTATCCGAGGATTTTGTTCTTGTCCACCAGAAATGATTGTTCTGATAGCCGCCGGTCCGTTTATCGTACCAGCGGATGAGCGACGACGGCGAAGCAGTGTGAAGATAGAATCCTTTATCCAGATGCGCATCATCTACAACGGAGTCGGCGCGGACGATCTGCGACGCGCGGACACTGATGCCCCAGTATATTCTGTTCAGATTTTTATATCCGTTGTTGTATCCCACCCAGTCGTACTTCACCGCTTTTCCGTTCAGACTCGGATACGTTCCGGTATTTTTATTGCCGTACGGATCGTTGACGATAAGCGTCCGATTATTTACATCGTAACCATTTACCACAATAATATGTCCCGCCGTCGTGAGTCCATTACACAACGTGAACGGGTATCCCGAATCAACATTTGCGATCACGGTCGGAAAAAATGATGCGCTTGAATCAAATCGGATGGCGGTCATTCCGTGGTTCGTGTAATACTCCACCGTGCGCGAATATGGACTGAAACTTCCCGTCCACATAAATCCGTATCCGCCGAAGGAGGCTGTTCCTTTCGGATCGGTTGCAGTGAGAGAATATCCGTACTCCCGGAATGTGTACGATTCGCAGACATATCTGCCGTAGGGACTATTGTGTGCAGGCGACGAACCGGAAGTAGAACACCATACATCCCATTGCGGTACGAGATGATAGTAGGCGATCACCATAATAGAAGATGTTGCACCGCATGCAGCGCTTCCATTATACCAATCAGGCGTATCCCATACTTGATGGACGTAGGGCATTTCGAATGATACGGCAGCCGTTGTCAGAGGGGTGGTTACCGGTTGACGTTTTGCAGCTGTATTTCGTTGCACAGAATGTTCTGAATATGAAAGAATCTCCTGCTCCGGTAATAATAACCTGTTTTGGACAAATCCGCAGGAATAGAGTCCGCCGTGGCGTTCATCGGAATAGAATATTGTGCTTGTCTTTGGATCGAAGGAGGGATCAATTTCGAGAATATTTTCAGAGGAGGTCAGTTGTGTCCGCGATGTTCCGTTTGAGTGAATGCTGTATAACTCGGACGAAACAACGGTCTGACGATCGACATTTTTTTCCGTATAGAGGATCGTCTGTTCATCCATCCACGTTGGTGATTCACCGGTGCCGATTTGAACTGTGCGGTTCGTCTGCAAAGAATAGACGAAGAAATTTCCATTCAACTGTGTGTAGAGAATTTGTAAACCATCCGGCGACCATTGCGGCAGAGCATATCCTGCTTCACCGTTGGTGATCATTTTTTTGTGCTGTGTATTCAGATCGATCAGCCATAACTGATCGTTATTATCATTGAACACGGCACATGAAGCATTCGGAGAGATCGGTGCGATGTTCGAATATGTTCCGAGCGGAATTGTTCGCTTCGCAGCGCCGTTGATGATATTCAGTTCGGTCCCGACTGTGAACGCAATATCTCCTTTCTTCGAAAAACTGACTTGTCCGATCTGCTGCTCGGCAGAGTGAAGAATGGATTTCGTATTTCCCGTAAGATCATATAGCACTGGGGTCTGACTTCCGTCGGATCGCACTTCTTTGAAACCCGCGAACCGTCCGTCCGCCGAAACGGAAACATACAGATCGCTTCCCGGCATCAGAGAAACGGCCAACACTCCGGCATTCGTCCGCAGGAACAATCCACCCGCAAGATGATCGGAGAACAGAACGCCTACGGCGGTCGGCATCGGAGAAGAGAGAGAACGCATCTGCTCTGTCTGCTTTCCTGCGAATAATGCGGAGGAGCAGAACAGGAACATGACGATCGGCAATATTTTAGGAGAGATATTATTCATTACACTAACGTTCTCGTTCCCAGACAGAGTTAGGGAACGAGAACTAACGAAATATTTTTTGCGCCTTTGCGAGTGATATGTTTCGTAGATTCCCGCCAAGATCCCGTCCCGAAGGGGTCCCCTTGGGGAGGGGAATGACACATCCATCTTAAACTGTCATGTCCGAATGTCCCGCTCTTCGGATTCCCCTCATGGCGGGATTCATAAAACGGAAATTCTGTCGGGCATCCAAATTAATTTTCCGTAGTCACTTTTGTCCCGGTCACCATTTTTTCGGACGGGCGAATGACTACTTTTTCTCCCGGAGCAACTCCCTGCTTGATCTCGATGCGGCTTCCCATCACTTCGCCGAGAGTCACGGCAGTTTCGGTGACGCTCTCTCCTTTCACAACGAAGACTACTTTTTGTCCATTCCGTGTAACAATTGCGCTCGCAGGCACAGAAATTTTCGGTCCGGAGTTCTTCTGTGACTGTTCTTTCTGTTCACTGAGGAAATTCACTTTTGCACGCATCTCCGGCAATACCCGGTTGTCCAGATCCTTGAACCGCACTTTCGTCAGCACCGTCGCTTTTGCGCGGTCCGCCGTCGGGACGATCTTGTTCACAAATCCGGGATACCGTTTTTCGGGATAGGCATCGAGCGTGATCTCGCACGGCATCCTCTCTTTGATCTTCTCAATATTGGATTCAGAAACATCCGCTTCCACTTCGAGCGAGGTCATATCCGCCACAGAGACGATGGCACCGCGCGAACCGGCGGCAGCGCCGAATGGAGAGATCACTTCACCTACGTTCGCATTCTTGGTCAGCACCACACCATCAAACGGTGCGCGGATGAGAGTGTATTCCAGCTGCACTTCGGTTGCGCGCACGTTCGCTTCGGCATATTTGATGGAAGCGTCCGCTGAAGAGACTGCGGCAACCGCTCTTTTATAACGCGAGTTCGAGCCGTCGTATTCCGCGCGGGAGATGGAACTCTGCGCGAACAATGTTTTCTGCCGGTCAAAATTTGCCGAAGCATCTTCCAGCTCCGCCTTCGCACTTTCGAGTCCGGCCTTCGCCAGATTCAGATTGGCTTTCACCTGACCGAGCGCCGCTTCAACATCGCTGTTCTCCAGCCGGCCGATGATCTGTCCTTCTTTCACGCGATCCCCTTCGATCACACCGAGATATTCAAGTCTGCCGGTCCCTTTGGATGCGACGGCTGCTTTCCGCTGAGCAACGATATAGCCGCTTGCGGTGAGTATGGCACTCTCCTGTCCGGGAGTGGTCATAACGACGGTGCCGAGTTCCACTTTTTCCGCCGATGAACCGGAACCGAATGCAAAAAATGAAATAATTACGACGACCACGAGCCCAATCGCCGAGAAAAGTATGATCTTACTTTTTGAGCCGCTCTCTGTTTCACGGGGAGCATCACGGTTGATCTTTAAGAATGAAAGGTCTGTGTTTTGTGTGTCTGACATGGATGATTTTTCCTGTTCTTTATCCTAGTGATAGGTAGAAAAAGAACAATTAGGTGTTCTGTTTTGTTCAACAATATCCCAAAAATATGAGGTAAAGGCAACGAATGGAAAAAGGATACACTGATTGACTGTGTCGGACAAACAAAGGGGACTTGTGCTCTTTTAGAGTGAAAATCGGCTAATGAGGGAAATTGGCGACGGAACAGCAGAATTCATCCTGCGATCATGAATGAAAAACTCATTTTTGTATGATGTATGATGTTTGAATGGATACTACCAATCCATCCTATCCCTCAGCCCAAGGATCTGCATGCAGTGCTTCTCGCCGTGATTGGAATAGATCTGCAGCATCCTATCCATCGTTACCACGCCGTTCTCGGGATGGTCTGCGGTGCGGCTCCATCCCGCTTCGTCGACGGAATCGAGCATCAACGCCCAGCGCTCGTGGAGTCCGCGCAGAAGATGGAGCGCTTCGAGTACGGGAAGTTTATATTCCGCCGATGTTGCCCACTTGTCCTGATCGTACGTTTTGATCACGGGATGATCTTCGTTCAGCATCCATTTGAAGCGGAGGAAAGCGTTCATGTGAGAATCGCAGAGATGATGAACGACCTGACGCACGGTCCAGCCGCCGTCGCGGTACGGCGTATCCAACTGCCCGTCGCTAAGTCCCTCGACTGTTGCATCGAGGATCCCGGGGAGCGATTTAATCTTCTGGATCATCAGCTTTCGTTCTTCCATGGTCGGCATAATTGATTCCTGCGATTGTGTCAAAAAATGAAAACCACTCAACAAATTCAAAATATAGTTAGCAATTCGCCTCTACGGCACTAAAACACAAAATCCCACAAAGGATAAATAAAAATTAGTGGGTTGTATTTTTCTTGCAAATTTTGTGTTTTCGTGGCAGAGAGCAAAATTGTTTTTCAATACACTGAGCCGTTACTAAAATATTAAGTGGGTAAAAATAGAAAATAGGAATGAAAGAGTAAAGAAGGGAAAATATATTTCTCCTCCGGCGATGAACCTGATATTCATTTGCACCATGAATTCGATACCATTTCAATTTTGGGCATCGATAATCTCCTTAGAGCATGTCATTCTGAGTCTGAGTCCCGATATTGTTTACCTGCCGGCAGGCAGGCAGGTAAACAACAT
>CAIVNT010000238.1 GCA_903907305.1 uncultured Ignavibacteriota bacterium | reverse complement strand
TATCCATAGGGATCGATCGGAGTCGTTCTTCGACCTGTTCAATGGATGGTATGATCAATCGCGGTCTTGAGAGGATTGCGCTGAGAGGATTCACATCATTCGCCGCGATATTCCGTCCGCACAACGCAGCTTCGAGAACGGTCGTACCCCTCCCCGAGAACGGATCATAAACACAGTCACCGGATTTCGTCAATCGCTCAATGAAGAATCGCGGCAATTGCGGCTTGAAACATGCGCGGTAGGACACTTCATGAATGGAATGTGCCTGCCGTTGTCTGGATGTCCAGAATTCATTAATATAGAGGGGAATCTCTACCCCGTCGATAATGGCATGCTGTAAGGATGTTGTGGAATGTTTCCCATTTTCTTGAAAAACAAAGGCAGACAGAATTTCAGAGAGATTGTTGTTCATGGATGACAAAAGAATGATACGGGGTGAATAAATTGTGCGAAAGTTATTTTCCCGCAGAAACAAGATTCGCAAACAACCGGTATGCGCCCTCCACACCCGCCGGCAATTGACGGAAGAATGAGAGTCCGGTGAAGATATATGTCCCTTTTCCGTATTTCGTTACTAATAGACTTCCCTCCTGCGGCTGCTCATTCAGATCGGCGCACGAAAGGACAGTCTCATATTTCGGATCCCACGCACTTGCAAAATAGAGACCGCGTTCCTGCACCCATCCCTCAAAATCTTTTGCGGTGATCTTGTTCGGTGAATTCAGCAGTGCATTATCCGGTCTCACAAAATTCATTGCAGCAAACTCATCCGTCACTCTGTTGCGCGAAATAGTGAAAGGCAGCGGACCGATATTGTCCGTCTGTCCTTTTTCCAATACTTGATATTGTACGAGATATGTTCCTCCCTGCTCAACATATTTCAGCAGATTGTTCTGCGAAAGACGGAGCTGCTCGCGTGTATTATACGCTCGGACTCCCGCAACAATCGCATCGAATCCCGAAAGATTTCCGGAAAGCAGGTCAGCATCACTGATAAGCGAAACAGCATATCCCATCTGGCGCAGCGCTTTGGGGACTTCATCTCCGGCCCCCATAATATATCCTACGCTGTTCCCTTTTTTCTTCAGATCCATCTTTAGCGCATTGCTTGCGGCATTCACCAGCAGCGGCTGATACGGAATGTGATCGTGATCGATATGCTTCAGTGTAGAACGGAATATTTCTCCTCCCACGGTTGCTTCAGCAGTCAGTTCCCCGCTTACCGCACCGGAATCCGGTGTGACGGTGAATTCCACTTCCGACTCCGATTCTTTTTTGGCAAGTGTGAATACTGCCGGTGCTGAGACGCTCCAGCCTTTCGGCACGGTTAATGAGATCGTTCCGCTCAGATCGTTCTTCGAAGCGTGAAGACGCACGGCAACAGATTTCGCAGCCGGTGCATTCCATACAAAGTTCTTCTCAATTATGGAGACAGAGACCGGCGGGATCACTTCGACATTTCGCCGTTTCTCTCCCTGAAGATCATCGATCCATTTATACTGGACGGGAACGGTGAACATCATCGCCGTATTATCGATCGTCACTGTCGCCGCAACGTAGAGGATCGGAGGATTCTCCGCTTTCCCGACAACAGATTGATCACCGACAACATATCGGTTGTTCTTTGGCGCAGATGTGAGCCAGTACGGCTGGGAATAACGTTCATCCGGACGAATGACCGACGACAATTTTGTTGTGTACGGTTCATTGTAATTGAGAATCTGTTTTGAATCCTTATTGATATTCAGCTCAGGAGAAAAGGCCGATGCAACTGAGATCTTTGCCAAAGAACGATTAAGGAATGTCAGTCCGATCCTGACGGAGTCATTGCGTGAATAGACAGGATCTTCGGCGAACGCCTCGATGGAAAGTCCCGCACAGGCGCGGATGACCGATTCGATCTCGTCCATTTTTCTGTTGATCAGAGGATCGTTATTGATCTTCTGGAGCTCTTTATAAAATTTGAGCAATGCCGGGATGCTCCTCTCGGGTACAGAGGAAGAGAATTTCTTTTGGATCTCCGCCGCCATTACAGAGAGTTTCTTTCCATTCGGGATCCTGTTCCATGTAACCTCAACGCCGTCAAACAGATCATTCGCTGCCGGATCCCCGGCGGTGACCACAAAATTATTGACATTCGTCCCCTTGTTCTGGGCGGAACCCATCGCCTGACTTTTGTGCATCGTCCTGCTGATCCCTGAAAGCTCCGTGTACGATTTCCCCAAGAGCGGATTATATCCGCCAATGTCGACCTTGAGCGTGGGAAGATCCTGCGGATTGGAATTATTTCCTCCGAACGAAAAATGATTGAACAGAAGCCGTTTCGCTTTCCACGGCTGCACAAGAGAAAGCTGCTCGGGAAACTTCGACGGATCGCCGGAGATCTTGTATGCTTCCTCTGCCAGAATCGCGGAAGCCAGATGATGTCCGTGTCCCCCTTGTGTCGGTGTGAACCGAGTGATGATGATATCCGGACGGAATTTGCGGATCACCCAAACAACATCTTTCAGCACGCTGTCTTTGTTCCACATCCGCAGTGCTTCTTCGGAAGATTTCGAGAAACCAAAATCGATCGCTCGTGTAAAGAACTGTTCTGCACCGTCCACCCGGCGTGCCGCAAGAAGTTCCTGTGTGCGGATGACGCCGAGTTCCGCCCCCTGTTCAGAACCGATCAGATTCTGTCCCCCTTCACCGCGAGTGATGGAGAGGTAACCGGTCCGGTATAATTTTCCTTTCGCGAAATATGCCAGCAGTGCGGTATTCTCATCGTCCGGATGTGCCGCGATATACAACACAGATCCAAGCACGGAAAGTTTGTTCACGGCCAATTGAAGCTCGGCACCGTTCGGCTGCGGCTGTCCGGTCATGAGTGAAATAATTGCCGGAATAAGAAGAAAATATTTTTTCATATATTGAGGTATGATTTCTAAAATGCTTGTTGGTGTTCAGTTCACTGTGTTGGCGATGATCTTCGGTGTCGGAGATTTTCCGAACTCAATTGCATCGCTGCTCATGTTCTGTGCTGCAGGGATACTCGGCATCTCATCAATTATGGCGATGGGATTCGGGAATCTCAGGATCTTCCCTGAACCGAAAAGCGATGCATGGTTGGTCACATCAGGTCCTTACAAACTGATCCGCCACCCCATGTATACATCGGTTCTTCTCCTCGGCGGTTCATTCCTCACAGATTCCCATCCGATCCACGGAATTCTCTGGCTCATTCTTCTCGGCGCACTTATGGGAAAGATCTCCATTGAAGAGCGGATGCTTCCCGCTCAGATCGCTGAATATGCCGATTACCAGAGACGGACGTGGAAACTGATACCGTATGTTTTCTGACAAGCGGATGGAGATTTCCTTGATCCAAAATAACGGTTGTCACTGTGCGAATGATTACGAGAGAAAGATAAGAAGAACGGGGGAGAATTCCACAGGTTGAATCAACAGCAGTTTCAATTTCCAATATCGTTCACATCCCAATCGAACAGATATTTGTCCGAATAATTTATCAGAAAAGCTTTCAACATTTCTACATATTCATCCTTGAACGTTTTTACCTTATGATGTTCTTTTTGATGAAGGATGTATTTTACGACTCTATCCACGTGCTGATGGCTATAGGAAAAAGCACCGAATCCTTCCTGCCAGTAGAACGGATATCTGGAAAAATTATGAAGATTGATATATTCATTTGATGATTTCTTAATCTCTCTGACCAGATCGGATAAACAACAGGATGGCTTCATCCCGATGAAAATGTGAATATGATTCGGTATACCATTAATTGCAATCAGCTTTTGACCTTTATTGGTGATGATGCCTGTGATGTATCGGTATAGATTTTCTTCCCATTCGGGCAGAATTAAACTTTGCCTTCCTTTTACAGCAAAAACTATCTGAATATAAATTTGTGAATATGTGCCCGGCATACCTCACTCCAATAATTATTGTTGGACATTTCTCAGTTCGACCCTGTCGGGGTCGGTAAATCATTTCTTACAATTATCTAACAAACGTTGGATGCCTTCGGCATCTTTCCATTCTTTGCAGATATAAAATCATCCCGGAGGAATGATACGTTCATGGTAAATGCTTCGGAACACGCAGTGATTCCATCAATGTTCGATAGAACGATAACGATTCAATGTGTTTCAGGATCGTTCATTCTTTGCACATAGATAATCGTCCGCGAAGGATGATACGTTCGCAGAAAATGCATCGGCACACGCAGTGATTCCATTAATGATCAATAGAACAGTTCGTGGTTTTTTTTACATCGTTTCATTCTTTTCACAGATATAATCATCCCGAAGGGATGATAAATTTCTAGAAATGCACCAGCACAAGAATTTACGACCCCGAAG
>CAIVNT010000237.1 GCA_903907305.1 uncultured Ignavibacteriota bacterium | reverse complement strand
CCGCGCTGCGAAACACCGCTCTCTTCCCACGAAGTAGCTCTTGGATACAAAGATGTAAAGGATCCGAGCGTCTACATCAAAATGAAATTGAAGGATGAAGCGAATACCTACTTTCTTGTATGGACGACCACTCCATGGACGCTCATCTCGAACGTTGCCTTGGCAGTTCATCCGGACATCGATTATGTAAAAGTTGAACTTCTGGCAGCGGATGGTGAGAATACAGTGCCGACCGGAGAGTTCTTCATCATGGCGAAAGCACGTCTTGACGTGCTGAAAGAGAAGTTTGCTGTCGTTTCCGAATTCAAAGGAAAGGATCTTCTCGGAAAAGAATACGAACGTATCTTCAATTATCACATAGTGAAAGAAAAGGGCTGGTACGTTGTTGAAGGAAGTTTTGTAACAACGGATTCCGGTTCCGGTATCGTTCATATGGCCCCTGCATACGGCGAAGATGACTATCAGACCTGTCGCAAATACGGCCTTCCGACGATCCATCCCGTGAACAAATCCGGTGAGTTCGAAGATGCTGTTACAGACTTCAAAGGAAAATTTGTCAAGGATGTCGATGCGGATATCATTCTGAATCTGAAAGCGCGTAACATCCTGTACAAAAAAGAACAGTATCTCCATAGTTATCCGCATTGTTGGCGCTGTTCGTCCCCGCTGCTCTATTATGCACGTACATCATGGTATATCAGCACGACTAAATATGCACAGCGGATGATCGATCTGAATAAGCAGATCAATTGGATCCCGAAAGAAGTGGGTGAAGGACGGTTTGGCAACTGGCTCGAAGAAAATAAAGATTGGGCGTTGTCGCGTGACCGTTATTGGGGCACACCGCTTCCGATCTGGCTCTCTGAAGATGCAAAAGAGATGAAGTGCGTTGGAAGTTTTGAAGAACTGATCGGCGCTGAGTGGCTGGATGAGAACGGTAATCCTTCCGGGAAGATCTTCACGAAGGATGATATTAAGACACTCGATCCGCACAAACCGACGGTTGATAAGCTCGTCTTCAAAGGAAGCAACGGAAAATATTTGAAACGGACACCTGAGCTTATCGATGTCTGGTTCGATTCCGGAGCGATGCCGTTCGCACAATGGCATTATCCGTTCGAGAACAAAGAGATCTTCGATAAAGCATATCCGGCTGATTTCATTTCCGAGGGTATCGATCAGACGCGAGGATGGTTCTATACACTGCATTCTATCGGGACATTCCTGTTCGATAAACCGGCGTATAAAAATGTTCTTGTGAATGAATTGATCCTGGATAAGAGCGGACAGAAAATGTCCAAGTCCAAGGGAAACACTGTCGATCCGTTCGGCCTGATCACAAAATACGGCGCGGATGCAACCCGCTGGTATCTTGTCTCGCAGTCACCCGTTTGGCGTCCGACGTTATTCGACGAGGACGGCATCGGAGAGGTCCAACGTAAATTCTTCAGCACGCTGGTCAACACGTATTCGTTCTTTGCTTTGTATGCCAATATCGATCAATTCGATTTCAGCGGACCGGCGGTGCCGATCGCAGAACGTCCGGAGATCGACCGTTGGATCATCTCTGCGCTCAACTCGCTGGTGAAGGAATACACGCAGTATATGAATGAGTATGATCTGACGAAAGCGTCGCGCGCTATTTCGGATTTCACGCTGGATAATCTCTCCAACTGGTATGTCCGCCGGAACCGCCGCCGTTTCTGGAAGAGCGAAAAAGGAAAAGATAAGACTGCGGCATATCAAACATTGTATGAATGTCTCGATACAATCGTGAAACTGACCGCGCCGATCGCACCGTTCCTTGCGGATGAGATGTACCGGAATTTGAATGCTGCGACCCAAAAAGAATCATTTACGTCGGTTCATCT
>CAIVNT010000236.1 GCA_903907305.1 uncultured Ignavibacteriota bacterium | reverse complement strand
CGAATGTATGTGCGTTCGGTCAGGACAGCGTCGATGTAACATTCAATTACGCTGCATCATCAAGTCCGACTATTTTTCTTGTCGGCGAGTTCAACGGCTGGAATAATGGCGTTATGCCGATGCAGTATTCCGGGACCAATCTTTGGACAAAGATCCTGCGCCTTCCGGTCGGTGGGAATCCAACACCCCCTTCGGTTGGAGTTGTTGGTGCGTGGCAATATAAATATTATTATGCCGGCGTCGGTCAATGGCCGAACGATCCGCTGAACCAACATGAAAATCCAAGTGATAACGGGAACACGTATCTTTACATTAAAGATCCGACCATCTACCACCTCCTTCCCAATCAGCGTCAGGCGATCGTGACGACAAGCACCCCCATAATTTCTGCATATCTGTTTCCCAAAACAACTGCCGCGGTCGATACTTCGTCCATTTCTATTACCGTGGACGGAAAGAAATATTCGCATCTTGGAAAATTTTACGATGCCGTGGCAAGATATTTTTCATTTCCGTTGCCGGATCCCGTGTTGAACGGTAAACATGCGCTGATCTTGACTGTCTCATCATCCGCAGGACCATCAAATGCCGATACGTCGAGCTTTACTACACAGGCGGGATATGTGCAAATCACATCGCAGGGAAATTATTCCACCCGCAATACTATTCGCACCATCCGTGGACTGGTCCAGAATACTTTGATCACTTCTGCCAGAGTGATCCGGAACAATGTTGATACGACGGTCGTGACTGTTTCCGCTGGTTCCTTCTCCGCGTCGGATACGTTGTCCGATGGGATCAATACGTTCAAAGCGGTTATTGATACCAACGGAACGCTCGTTACATCCGAACCGGTCAGCTATACATATGTTGTGAATCATACACCGTTCGCGAAAGCATCCGTTGCATTCTCTTCGGGTGGACAGATCTCTTTGACAGCATCAAGCAGCACACATCCCGATGGAAAGCCGATGGTTTATCAATGGATGGACGATCCGAAACTGCCGCTTGGACTCAACGGAAAGAACGGTCAGATCGTTGCCGTTACGAAACCGACTCAGCCAGGAGAATATTATTTTTCTGTCATCGCTTCGGACAGTTTGGGTGCGGCTGATACAGCCCGTTTTTATTTTACGATCAAAAAAGATGGTTCGTACGAAAATCCTACCCTTGCCAGCAACCCGCAATGGGCGAAACAGGCGCGTGTCTATTTTATGTTCCCCAAATCATTCACTGCACAGGGAACCATCCCGGCAGCGGCACTGCAGCTTCAATACATAAAGGATCTCGGCTTCAATGTTATTTGGGTGATGCCGGTGATGAAAAATGCATATCCGATCGATCAGAATTTTGGTCCCGGATATAACATCACTGATTTTTATAACGTTGCACCGGAATACGGTTCGAACCAAGATTTCAAGAATTTCATATCTCAAGCGCACACCCTCGGACTTCGGGTGATCCTCGATGTCACTCCAAATCATTCATCCCGTTTCCATCCATGGTCACAGGATGCACATCTGTTCAAACAGGATTCACGGTACTGGGCATGGTATGAACACACGGCTATCCCGCACAATACGAATGGACTGGGACAGACATTCGATGCTGATGGATTCAACTACTACAGCGGATTCAGCGACCAGCTTCTGAATTACAATTGGAATGACATCGATGCGCGTACGGAAATGATCAACGTGTATAAGTATTGGATCAAAGAGTTCGGTCTGGACGGTTACCGGTTCGATGTGTATTGGGGACCGCACCGCAGGTACGGTGAACAGGCGATGGGGATCCCGATGCGCACAGCATTGAAGCATATCAAACCGGATATCCTCCTCTTGGGTGAAGATGACGGCACCGGATCCGGAACGGAAAGTATCTATGCCGACTTCTCGGGCGGTGGAGGACTGGACGCTGCGTATGATTTCAAATCCTATTTCAATCAGATCCGGGGATTCGGTTTCTCAACATCCGCTGTGGATAATCTTCACAATGAATTGAATAACGGCGGATACTTTCCCGG
>CAIVNT010000235.1 GCA_903907305.1 uncultured Ignavibacteriota bacterium | reverse complement strand
GGTGCTGATTGACCGAGTCCGCACAGACTTGTCTCTTTTACCATCATACACAGTTCTTCGAGCAGGAGCATATCATCCTGCGTGCCCTTCTTTTTGGAGATCTTATCCAGCAGACCGTAAATGTGTCTGGTGCCGACACGGCACGGAATGCATTTACCGCACGATTCGTCCATACAGAACTGCATAAAGAATTTTGCTACCTCCACCATCTTCGATGTCGAATCCATCACGATCAATCCGCCGCTTCCCATGATAGAACCAACTGTGGAAAGCGATTCATAATCCACCGGAAGGTCAAGATGCTCGGTTGGGATACAACCGCCGGAAGGACCCCCTGTCTGTGCCGCTTTGAATTCCGTACCATCTGGTGTTCCACCGCCGATATCGAAGATAATCTTCCGGAGCGGAATTCCCATCGGTACTTCGATCAATCCTGTATTTTTGATGTTTCCGGCGAGCGCAAAGACCTTCGTCCCTTTGCTCTTTTCCGTACCGATCTTGCTGAACCATTCGCTTCCATTGCGGATAATGGGTGCGATGTTTGCAAATGTCTCCACATTATTGATGAGCGTCGGCATTCCCCAGAGTCCTTTTTCGGAAGGATACGGAGGACGCGGTTTCGGATTGCCGCGCTTCCCTTCGATGGATTGGAGCAGCGCTGTCTCTTCACCGCACACGAATGCGCCGGCACCGATGCGGATATCGATCCTGAAATTGAATTGTGATTCAAGAATGCGGTTGCCGAGAAGTCCCATCTTCTCCGCTTGTTTGATCGCAAGTTTCAGCCTCTCGATGGCAAGCGGATACTCCGCGCGGCAATAAACGTACCCCTGCGTAGCACCGACAGCGTATCCTGCGATCGCCATACCTTCCAATACTCTGTGCGGATCTCCTTCAAGGACGCTTCGATCCATAAATGCGCCCGGATCGCCTTCATCCGCATTACAGATTACATATTTTTGTTCCCCGTGCGCTTTGCTGACGATCCCCCATTTCAGTCCCGTGGAATACCCGGCACCGCCGCGTCCGCGCAATCCGCTCTTGCGGATCTCTTCGATCACACCGGAGGATTGCATCTCGTTCACTGCTTTGGCAAGCGCTTCGTAACCGCGCACGCCGATATATTCGTCGATACTTTCTGAATTGATCTCTCCGCAGTTCTCCAGAACGATCTTCGTCTGCGACGAAAAGAACGGCGCAGATGTATCCGCCAATATTGATTCTACTTTTTTATTGTTGAGGATGTGCGACTCAACGATCTGTTCGGCGGAGCGAACATCGACATTCTGATACAACGTGTTGTCGGACTGCACTTTTACGAGCGGACCTTCGCCGCAGAGACCAAGACAACCCGTCCCAACAACTTCGCACTCTTTCTCCAGCGCATGCTCTTTGATCTTCGATCGAAGTGCGGCGCTCACTTTATCGCTGCCGCACGATACGCATCCTGCTGCGGAGCAGTACAGGATCCTGTGTTTTTTCTCGGCCTGGCGTTTCTGTTCTCTTTCTGATAGGTCCTGCAGATCTTCCAATGTCATTGTGCTACCTCGAGCGGTGTGTTCATCAATTGTTCAACCCGTTTGATCGATTCTTCGGGCGTCAGTTTGCCGACGACCTGATTATCCAGCACTGCTACCGGCGCGAGTCCGCATGACCCAACGCAACGAGCGGTGATGAATGATACTTTGTTATCCTTGGTGGTGTGTCCGAACTTGCATTGATGATGTTCTTCCAATGCGGTCTGGATATGCTCCGCCCCTTTCACATAGCATGCCGTGCCCATGCAGAGGACGAATGTGTGTTCACCGTTCGGTTTCAGATTAAAGAAATGATAGAATGTGGCGACCCCATACACTCTGCTGAGCGGAAGTTTCAGCGCCTGGGCGACATAAATAAGAAGGTCATTCTCCAGATATCCGAAGATTCCCTGAGCAACATGCAGAACTTCAATGAGCGCGTCACCACGTCCCTGATGTTTTGTGATAGCTCTGTCCAATAATTTGAAACGGTTGTCGCCGCTGGGGTGCTGCTGTTTATCGCCTTGTGCCATAGTCATGCCGCAGTGAAAGTGGAGGGAACTCTATTGTGGTGCAGAGAATGGTCTTCACACCATTGCAAAATATTCTGCAAATAGCGTGCTAATGTTAATAGAGTTTTAGTGATTGTTTTCGCCAATACTAAATTGTCTTATTTTCGAAATTGAGAAAGAGTGTTGAGGATATTTTCAAAAACAGAAATATCCCGATGCTGATTTTTTCAACGTCGGGATATTCAACGACCATAGAAGAGAAAATATTTAGAGGATCACGCTTGTATGGAGGATGTATATTTATTACAGTAACACAGAAAATCCCATCAGTAAGGTTGTATTATTGTAAGATATTTCCTGTGCACGATATTGAAAAAGATTTGACGGATATCCGAGATAGATATAATTGTCTCGTGAAAATTTCTCCACGCGATAATTTGCTTCCAATCGTAATGCCGCCGCGTCGGAAATAATGAACTTTACTCCCGCTCCCCCGGTATACACATCCACGATCCATTCTTTATCGATCCTCGCCGGCAGAACTCCACCGTAGAATGGAATGGAAACAGAATTTGCTTTGCCGGCACCGCCGCGGATGAACAGAGCGGCTTTTGAGTCATTGATGCAGCGGGTGTAGGAGATATTGACGAGAACTGATTGTGAAGGGGGATCGCGCTCTACGGCAAGCAGCCCTACTTGCGGTCCGATAGAAATTCCGTCCATGATATAATACTCAACGCTTGATGCCAGAAACAGATATGCCTGCGCTTCGGAGGAAGAACCTCCATTATTCATTGTTACTTTATTCGATCCGAGCGTTCCGGAGAGGGACATTTCAACAGCTTTGCGCTCAAATTGTCCGTACGAAAATATTGTTGTGCCTGACAGCATCAGGATGATAATAAACAATCTCATATGTTCCTCATTCAGGTATTATGGGTGATATTTATTTTATAACAATCATTTTTCTTGTGATGGGAAGATCTGTCTCCAATTGACCACCGAATGGAATTAACGCTGAACTCATTGTGAGCATGTAATAATACACACCCGAGCTGAGCAGCGGTGAACTCACAACAGCAAAATGATATCCCGCCAATTTCGGACCTTTCTCAAGCGTCATCACTTCCCTCCCCAGAATATCGAACAGCGTTATGGTAATAACGGCGTCATATGGCAATCCATACCGAATGGATGTGGACGCGTTGAACGGGTTGGGGTAATTCTGTTCCAGTAAAAATGCTCGTGCTGAAGTATTGTCTTTGATCACCGTAAACGATCGGATGTCAACTGCACGCGTCACTAATCCATCTTCGTCCACTGCCTCAATAGAATAATAATACTGACGCGGAGAATACCTCTCTGCATTCAACTGCAACGATGTTGAATCTGAATACAGTGTATCAATAATTTCTGCAATTTTGGGTGTAGTACATGTGCGCGTTCTGCAGATGGTCGTATTCACACTCCTCCCGAGAAGAACCCGGTACCGCAGTTTACCGCTGCCATCCCTGTCGAAAGACGAAGACCATCGGATGATGAATGGGGCTACCGGATTTTTCTCGTAAGGATCAACATTGGTATGACATACCGATTGATCTGCGGGAGCGGTGATATTGAATGACGCAGGAGCATATTTCAGCGCAGAAGCAAATGGACCGCCGTACATTCCCATGTCTGAACGTGTCCCATCGATATCAATGATCTCCTCAACTCCGGAATCAATGCAGGGAGAATCCGACGCAAGGTACAGGAGTGAATCATTCCCGCAGAAGAACGGATCTGTCGAAATATTACCATGAGTTCCCGTCGCATCGGTCATCATGTTATAATCCTGACTGTTCATGTAGATGTTATTGTTCCGGATGAAGAATGCATCGAAAGTGCCGCCATTGCCGCCGGAGTAGCCAATACCGTAACCATTGTTGAATGCAACGATGTTGTTTTGGATCTTCATCGTCACCATATCGACACCAAGAGCAATATTATATTGATTCGATGAGAAGATATTTCCAAATGTTGTGAATGTATTATTCCGGACGGTGATCGAATCATAGACCGACAGAGGTCTGAACGCTATACTGCATTCGGTGAAAAGGTTGTTTGCAATGAAACAGTTTCCGCCCGCAATAACCCCGTCCTCGCGGTTCCCGTAGATCATGTTCCCGATGACTCTGGAATTCTTTCCCGCCGCAATCGAAGCACGACTGATCTTTCGGAAAACATTGCGGATGATATTCGTCGTTACATCGACTGAATAGACACCGTACAGATCGCGGAAGGTGCACTCTGTTATCGTCCAGTCATCCTTCAGCGATCTGATGCCGATGTCGTACACATTGCTCTGATTACTGCCCCGAATGATGAGCCCTCGGATCACTCCGGCTCCAGCCGCATTAATGGTGATCACGCTCGGCGATGAAAATCCCTGCGCGGGTGTGAATGATGTATCCTGCATTGTTACCGTGGCGGTCGACGAGGAATTTTTCAGGACGAGAACTTTCGTCAGCGTGATGTTCTCAACGTAGTAGCCCGGCGAGATGAGTACCGTATCACCGGGAAGCGCGGCATCAACTGCCTTTTGAATGCGCGAATATTGCTGGGGAACGAGATGTGTGCCGGCGGAAAGAACTGCCGTCATTAAGAATAATATTGCTGCCCTCATTAGTTTCACAGCTGCATCCTTATTTCAAGAGGATCATTTTTTTCGTCTGTATAAATTTTCCTGATTCGATCCGGTAAAAATATACGCCGCTTGTCAGCTTGTATCCGTCGACCGTGGCACTATACACTCCCGCCGATCGGACATCATTTACCAACGTCAATACTTCCCTTCCTATCACATCGAACACTTTCAGTGTCACATGTCCGGTTACCGGAATTTGAAAGAGAATGGTTGTTGCAGGATTGAAGGGATTCGGAAAATTTTGTCCCAGCGTATACGATCTCGGCATTTCAGTTGGATCAACGATCATTGTCATTATCGAAACCGGATACGTCGTTTGCGTATAATATCTGCTGCTTCGCAGGGCTCCAAGCGGCGTTTGTCCTATTCCTGTATTATCTTCGCTTCGTCCCACAGAAGAGATATAATAGAAGTATTGTATTCCGGTCTTTCCCGTGGAGTCGATCCATGTCCGGACACTCTTATCACATGAAAAGATTTTTTCCGGATGGGAAAAAGAATTACCCTCTTCCCGGTAGATCTCAAACCCTGCAAGACGCACATCATCTTCGGATGTAACTTTCCATTGCAGCTGGATTTTGTTTCCCAACGAACTGACAGCGAATTCCTTCGGAGGTGCGGGCGGCTGCGGAATATTGTATCCTGATTGATAGTTCGCCAAAGCACGGCGGAACGTTTGGAACAATGAATCTCGTCCGGTATAGACGACGGCATTCTTTTGCTCGGCTGTGATCGCTCCCGATTTGAATTTTTTTCCGATCTCCAGTGCCGTTTCTTCGTTGATTCCTGCCGCCGCTTCCGCAAGAACGATCTTCACGCTGTCCCCCGCGCCGATTGTGTATGGACCAAAACCGAGTGATGCAGAATATCCGCCGGAGGTTCCGAGCGACGGATCCCCGTTTGCGCCGACGAGATCTGCATGACGCTGCGCAGATCTTCCTTTCGAAATAATGGTGTAGCGTGAAGACATTGCAGCTGAATCAACCGCACTACCTGTTCCGAAGAACGGTCCGTCTGAATCCTCATATGAAATTGTAGATGGCTGTGCAGGGTCGTCTTCGGTATCCTTTGCGGATTTGTCAGCATGAAGCACTGATACTCCTACAAATTGCGGTGCACCAAGTCTTCCCGATGAATCGGACTTGTCAAAATATCCCTGAAACACCGGAGCACCGATATTATTGTATTGAGTGAATGAAGGATATCTGCCATGCCAGCAATATACGGCACGTATGTCATTATCTTTATTTCCCGGGAAGAATGTATTGGCAGGATTCAGCCCATCCCCGCGCGAATCAATGAGTGTATTTATTCCCCATCCCGTCGCATTACCGATCACATATCGCGTATCGGCATTGAGTCCCCATCGATATAGATAATAAAGATATGCACCATCCACACTATATGAGTTGGTATTGACCAATGTATATTCCGCGATCAAATAATTATCATGGAACTGCTGGCTGAATTGACGGATCGTTCGTTTGATCGTCAATCCGGAATATGTGTAGATCTCATTCACGATCATCCTGTCCCCACGCAGTGTGGAATCCACTTCATCAATCATCACATTTTTTTGATAATCCGTTACAGAATTCACCGCCATTTTACTGATCAATGAAAATTTATATGGAATCAACTCTCCAAGGTTCGAGCTTCGCGGACCGATAAAGATCACATTTTTCTTCGTTGGGGAGAGGCTGAGCGGATCTTTGAATCCGATCCAAAACGCTTTCGACACCTGCATATCCTGATTCGGACGAAGGGTCGGATATGACCATCCATCCTGCTGAAGATTGCTCCGGTACTCTTCCGGCTCAGTTCCGATATCGGCGAACCAATTCTGCAGTGAACCGACCGAAAGCCATTTCGTCTTTTGGGAAAATTGACCCGTTATTGTACCGTATGCTATTCCCGTTTCGGATGCAGCAAGAAGCGCACTTCCGTTCCACATCATTGATGAAATAACCATGGTGTTCTGATTCTGCCACGATATTCCATCATCCGTTGACCGGAACGTACCGTTCGATGATGAAGCAAAGAGCAGCGAAGGAATAACCGACGAAGAGATGGAAAGAACACTTCCGGAGATCGAGCCGATCTTATCCCATGTCAATCCGTAATCCGATGAACGGTAGAGTCCATTCACCGAACCGGCAAACAGATATCCGGGATTAGCAGCAAACAGTGTGTTGACGCTCCCGGCAGTGCCGACCGATGTCCATGTATTGCTGTTATTCGGTTTTCGGAAAAGTCCGCTGGCGGTTCCGGCAATGAGCGCAGTGTTATTTGCATTGATAAGCGAAGTGACGTTCTGCGCTTCGATCCCGCTGCTGCGCGCCTGCCATGTGCTGCCGGAATCTGTTGAGGCATACACACCGTTATCCTGAACTCCCACATAGAGTGTACTTCCGAGTTTCGCTATGGCAGTGGTTCCTTTTCCGGGAATAATATTTGTGGATTGCCAGGACGTTCCGTTATCCATGCTACGGTACAGTGAATTACTGTCGCACACAAAGACAGATGTTCCATACCGATACATCGACCGGACATTTTTCGGAACAAGCGAAAAGGTATTCCATGTAGCACCTTTATCGAATGAACAAAAGATCCCTTTCCCTTTCACACCTGCATAATCAACACCGAGGTATGCGTAAACATTAGTGATCTTCGAAGATCCGAATCCCGTTTGCAGAAGTTCCCATGACGACAGCTGTTTGTTCCATCGATAGATACCTTTCACGGAGGAGGATGCATAGAGCGATCCGTCCGGCCCTGTTGCAATATCAGTGATCATCTCACCGGACATACCCAGATTCGCCGGGAACACCGTTGAATTCTTCATCCGATAGACCGATTGACCGAGCAGGAACAATGATGAATCGGCGTACAGGATCTTTTTGGGAAAGAAGTTGTTGACACAAATATCTTTCCAGTTCGTACCATGATCGTTGGAACTGAAGATCAACGTATCCAACGCAACAAAGATCGTTCCATCCGGAGCTTCGGTCAACGCAAAGCAAGATCTTCCGCTGAAGAAGTTCACCGGATTCCATTGAGCCGCATTATCCGTCGACCGGTATACTCCGGATGCAACAGCAATGAACAACGTACCGTCTTTCAGACGAAGAAGATCGTAGGATATCCCTGTTGTCGGCATCCCGGTTCGCGCAAGTCCCCAGGAAAGTCCATTATCCGTTGAGCGATAGAATGCAGAGGTAGGAAGTGCAAAGATCGTATCGTTAGCAGCGATGATCTTTTTGATGGAAGGATTCAACAATCCGTTCACGGAAAGATTCCATGAGATTCCATTATCAGTCGAACAGAATAATGTTTTCGTTTTATTGAATGCAACAAATCGAGCCGTTTTGGAATCCCCGAATGCGCTGATCTCATATCCCGGCTGCGCCGTGATACCCGCACCGCCGTTCGCCCAGACATTGGTCGAATCCAATGCAAACACACTAGAGCCGGAACCGGCGAACAATGTTCCGTCCCGTAAAACTCCGAGAGCCTGAACCGGTTGTTGTAAATTATTATTCACCGTCCACCAGGATAGCGATTGAGAAAAGAGGAAAGGTGAAAGCGTCACCAAAAGAAGTATTGTTCTGAAGAACATAAGAGGCCTTTTGACGAGGATAACTGTAAATTTTCAATGCAAGAAGTGTACTGTTTTATTTCTCGGACAGCAATCACGCGAATACGTACATTTCAGAAACGAAAAACGGCGGGCATTCTTAAGAACCGAATCCCGCCGTTTTGCTTTGATGTCATAGTGGAAAGGACGGCGCGTGAAGCATCACCGACAACACACCGTTTGGAGTAACCGCCTACAACACATGTACCGCAACTTCAACTTTTATTTCTAAAGGACGAAGCAACGCTTCGTCCTACAATTATTTGAGAACGACCATTCGTTTCGTCTGCACAATATCATTCATGCGAAGCGAGTAGAAATAAATGCCGCTCGGCAACGACGATTTTCGGGAAGCCATAAGATCCATCACCGCCGTATGCGTTCCCTGCTCCTGATACTCATTCACCAGTGTAAAGAGTTCATTTCCAATCACGTCGATCACCTTCAACTCTACAGTTCCGGAGACCGGTATTGTATAGCGGATGAGTGTGGAAGGATTGAAAGGATTGGGAAAGTTCTGCTCCAACTGGAATGTGGAAAGTTCGGACACTGTCTCTTTCACTCCGGTTGCGATCTCCGATGATGAAACAGTAAGTTTTGTTGTAGCTCCGCTTTTGCTTCCCTGCAGTCCCGCAAGATAAAAAGTAACAGAGCCAGCTCCTTTTGCAGGAGCTGTCCATTGAAAGACTGATGAGGTAACATTATTTGCACTGGCGCGGACACCGTTCTCATATCCCGAAGAGCTGTACAATGCTGAATTCGTACCTGCAGTGAATGTTCCGGCAACAACATTTGTCGCCCCCTTACGGGTAGAGCAATTATAATTTGAAATGGTCGAGCCGGAAGAGTATTTCACCGTAATAGTATAGACAGTGCCGGGAGTATAGGTCGTCGGTATTCCGCTCAGCGTTATCGTTCCCGAGCTGCTACCGTGACATGGTGTGGAACACGTCCCTTTACTGCCGGGAGCCCCGGAATACGCTGTATAGGTGGGAGACGCAGTCAGCAGTGATACTGATAAAAAAATTAACAAAAAATATTTCATTGGATCATCCTGTTCCCCATGGAGCGCGGGGATATTAAAATTTTATTCGGTTATGATGCAACATCGATCTCCGACAGACGGCGTTCCTTGAATTCCGTCGGCCGCTCACATGAATAGAGGAACTCCTGCATGGAATCCATCCGCAATTTCAATGCCTGGACCTGATCTTTCATCAGCACCAGTTTTTCATCATGCTCTTTTGCGACGTGGACCTCGTTGATATTGCGGGTCAATTTGATAACGATATCCTGCATCTTTACAATGTCGTTGATGGCAAGCTCTATGGCATTGAACATTCTGTCGTGGGCATTCATGGTGGCGTGCATCCTTTCTGTTAAAACAACAGACCCGAAGTCCAATCGACTTCGGGTCCGTTTGTTCGTGATTATTTTTTCAGATCTCTCAACGCTGCCCGTGCTGCGGCCAATCGTGCGATCGGAACGCGGTACGGTGAACAGCTAACATAATCAAGACCGATACGGTGGCAGAATTCCACGCTGGAGGGTTCTCCGCCGTGTTCTCCGCAGATACCGATCTTCAACCGTGTGCGTGTGGAGCGTCCTTTTTGGACAGCGATCTTCATCAGTTCGCCGACACCTTCCTGGTCGATCGCTTCGAACGGATCCTTCGCGTAGATATCTTTCTCTACGTATGGGATGAGGAAGCGTGCAGAATCGTCGCGGCTGATGCCGATGGTCGTTTGTGTTAGATCGTTCGTACCGAAGCTGAAGAACTCCGCAACAGCGGCGATCTTATCTGCCGTTATCGCACCGCGCGGAACTTCGATCATTGTTCCCACATGGTATTTGATCTTCGTCTTCATTTCGGTCATCACATCTTTTGCCACTTTGTGGACCAGTGCAGCCTGATGTTCCAGTTCCAGCACATTTCCTACGAGCGGGATCATGATCTCGGGAAACACATCTTTCCCTTCTTTCGTCACGTTCACTGCTGCTTCAAAGATAGCTCTGCTCTGCATCTCCGTGATCTCCGGGAAGATGATGCCGAGACGGCATCCGCGGAAACCAAGCATCGGATTGAACTCATGCAGGTCCTGAACACGGCGTTGGACCTTTTCAGCGCTGATCCCCATTTGGTGTGCAAGTTCCTTCTGTGTTTCTTTATCGTGGGGAAGGAATTCATGCAGCGGCGGATCGATCGTCCGGATGGTCACCGGCATGCCGTCCATTGCACGGAAAATTCCTTCGAAATCTTTCCGTTGCAGCGGCAGCAGTTTTGCCAATGCTTTCTTCCGTTGTTCCACATTGTCAGCAAGGATCATCTCGCGCATCGGTGAGATCTTCTCGTCACCGAAGAACATATGCTCCGTGCGGCAGAGACCGATACCTTCTGCGCCGAAAGCGACTGCGTTCGTCGCCTGATCGGGCTGATCGGCATTTGTGCGGATCTTCAATCTGCGGTAACGGTCCGCCCACGTCATGATCTTTGCAAAGTTCTGATAGGTCGGAGCTTTTTTCTCGTCGAGGGTCTTGTTGATGAGCACTTCCATCACTTCGGACGGCTTCGTCGGGATCTTTCCTTCGAGCACTTCGCCTGTTGAACCATCGATGGAGAGCCAGTCCCCTTCTTTGATGGTCTTTCCGGCAACTTTCATCGTGCGGGATTTGTAATCGATCTGAAGCACAGCGCAACCGACGATACAGACCTTACCCATTTGACGGGCAACGAGAGCAGCGTGCGATGTCATACCGCCGAACGCCGTCAGAATTCCTTCTGCAGCGTCCATACCTTTGATATCTTCCGGTGATGTTTCTGTGCGGCAGAGGATGACCAGTTCGCCTTTTGCTTTCCATTCTTCAGCATCGGGAGCAGTGAACACAACGCGGCCTGTAGCAGCGCCGGGACCGGCATTCAATCCTTTTGCAAGAAGACGGCCGTTCTTCACGGCAATTTCTTTTTCTTTCAGATCGAATACGGGACGGAGCAATTGATTCAATGCATCCGGTTCGATACGCATCAACGCTTCTTTATCATCGATCAAACGTTCCTTCACCATGTCGATGGCAATGCGGATAGCGGCAAGCGCTGTGCGTTTACCAGCACGGCACTGCAGCATATACAATTTGCCGTCCTGGATCGTGAATTCGATATCCATCATATCTTTGAAATGTTTCTCAAGATTCCTTCTGATCACATCCAATTGTTTATAAATAACGGGACGTGCTTTTTTCAATTCGCTGATATGCAGCGGCGTGCGGATACCGGCAACAACATCCTCGCCCTGTGCATTCATCAGATATTCGCCGTAGAATTCGTTCTCACCTGTTGCTGCGTTCCGCGTGAAGGCAACACCGGTTCCGGAATTCTCGCCCATGTTTCCATAGACCATCGCCTGGATATTCACAGCGGTTCCCCACGAGGTCGGGATGCCGTTCATTCTGCGGTATGCATTTGCGCGTTCATTGTTCCATGATCCGAACACTGCACCGACTGCTCCCCACAACTGTTCTTCGGGATCTTCCGGGAAATCTTTTCCGGTATTCTTTTTGATCTCTTTTTTGAAAAGACGCACGAGATCTTTCAGATCATCGGCGGTAAGATCGGTATCAAGCGTTACGTTTTTCTCTTTTTTCTTGTGCTCAATGATCGCTTCGAACGGTTCAACGTCATGTTTTCCTTTTGCCTGCACACCCATCACCACATCACCGTACATCTGTACGAAGCGGCGGTACGAATCATACACAAAACGCGGATTCTTTGTTTTTGCGATCAAGCCCTCGGCAACCACGTCGTTCATTCCCAGGTTCAGGATCGTATCCATCATACCCGGCATGGAAGCTCGCGCACCCGAACGGACGGAAACAAGCAGCGCGTTCTTCGGATCTCCGAATTTTGCACCCATATGCTTGTTCAATTTCTGGATTGCTGTATAGACTTCTTTGGCGAGCGTTGTGGGATAGTGCTTATTGTGAGAATAAAAATAGGTGCAAACTTCAGTTGTGATTGTGAATCCGGGAGGAACCGGAAGACCAATGTTGACCATTTCAGCAAGATTAGCTCCTTTGCCGCCCAACAATGACTTCATTCCTGCTTTACCCTCTGCTTTTTTCCCGCCGAAACTGTAGACATACTTTGACATAACACTTCCTTTCATATTAAATAAAACGAAACTCGAACCAAGCATCTGCAATTAGAGTGCCATTTGTCCGAAACTGGTTTGTTGAAAAAACTTACGTTATTTGAGCGGATTACAATGTCTGAATTTTACCTCTTTTCATGGTTAAGAAAGGGCTTCCCGTTTTTGTCAAAAAGGGGAAGTCGGTGTAAAAATTGATAGAATATACGGAAATTTTGACGGCATAAAACTTGCTAATTATAAATATAGGTATGACAACAATCAAGAATGATACTCCCGTATATTCTATCGGAAAAACAGCAAAAATGCTCAACGTTTCCGTCCAAACGCTCCGATTGTACGAACGGGAAGGTCTGATCATTCCTTTTAAGACACCCGGCAGACAAAGAATGTATTCTATCGAGGATGTTGAACGTCTTCGATGCATCCGTAAGTACATTAATGAAGATAAGGTCAGTATCGGCGGAATGAAACGGATCTTCGGCATGATCCCTTGTTACGATATTGTAAAATGTTCTCAGAAAGAACGGAATGTTTGTCCCGTCTTTAAAAGCCACACCGGAGGCTGCTGGACCTACGACCACACACATTCCGTCTGTGCAACAAAAGATTGCCGTACCTGCGACGTTTATAAACTCTCTAGCGACTGCGGTCAGATCAAGGAACTGATCTTCCGTTCATCGCTTACACCGTAAACCGAACAACAAATACTATGAAACGATTTATCATCCCCGGAATCGCCCTCACAATTTTTGCACTCTATTTTATCTCCACTATCACAAAGAACAATGTCGAACAGACTCCGACGGCATCGCTGAAGGAACGTTTTTCCAAGAAAGAGAATCCTTCCGTCGATCATTCAAAGTTCACACAACTTCAACGAAAATTTGTGAAACCGCAGGATGTGACCGCGGCATGCATCGACTGCCATAATGAGCGCCATCTTGAAGTGATGAAGTCCTCTCACTGGAACTGGGAACGGGAAGAATATATCGAGGGACGCGGAATCCGATACGTCGGCAAAAAAAATATTCTGAACAACTTCTGCATCGGTATCAATACCAATGAACAGAGCTGCAACAAATGTCACATCGGGTATGGATGGGGTGATAAGAATTTCGATTTTACCAATCCAAACAATGTGGACTGTCTCGCCTGCCACGACAACAGCGATACCTATGTAAAACAATCCGGCGGTGCGGGAATGCCTGATCCATCAGTGAATCTTTCTCTCGTTGCACAAAAAGTGGGCCGTCCGACAAAATCCAACTGCGGTACCTGCCACTTCTTCGGCGGAGGCGGTAACAATGTGAAGCACGGTGATCTGGAAAAAGCGCTCTTCGACACACGTCGTGATATAGATGTTCATATGGCAAGCGACGGCGGGAATCTGGAATGCGTCGACTGTCACAAGACGGAAAAACATCAGATGCTCGGCAAGGTGTATTCTCTTTCATCAATGAACCGCAACCGATCCACGTGCGAACAGTGCCACACCGAAACGCCGCATGAGAACGAAGTGATCAACGAACATTCAATGAAAGTCGCATGCCAGACCTGCCACATTCCCGAATATGCAAAAGTAAATTCCACAAAGATGGAATGGGACTGGTCCACCGCCGGAAAACTTGTTGACGGCAAACCGGTTGAAGTAAAAGATTCGTTGGGCAACATCACCTACGCATCTATTAAAGGATCGTTTGTTTGGAAACGGAACGTTCGACCTGAATACGTCTGGTTCAATGGGACGGCATCGCATTATCTCACCGGAGACACCGTCAGCGCCGATACACCGATCCAAATGAATCAACTGCACGGCAGTTATGCTGATCCGGACTCGAAGATCATTCCGGTGAAGGTCCACCGCGCGAAACAGCCGTATGATCCGATCAACAAGACGATCATTCAGCCGAAGACATTTGCGAATAAAGAGGGTGAAGGGGGATTCTGGAAGGATTTCAACTGGCAGAGCTCCATTCAGCATGGAATGGATTACATCGGACTCCCCTACAGCGGTCAGTATACATTTGCAAAAACGGAAATGTACTGGCCGATCAATCATATGGTCTCGCCTAAAACCAAAGCGGTCGCATGCAAGGAATGTCATACACGCGAAAACAGCCGCGTCGGCGCTCTGCGGGATTTCTATATGCCGGGACGTGATTACAATGCAACCGTGGAAGCGTTTGGAATCGGCGCCATACTGGTTTCCCTGCTCGGAGTCGGGATCCATGCAACCGTCCGCATCGTTTCGAAGAAGAAAAACTAGTGCCACTTCAATTAAGTTAGCTTGTGTTTTTCGGTCATGCTTCGGCGCGATGTCGCCGAACTGTTCATCCTGCCTACGGCTCGTAGAGAGCAAATGCCGATGTTGTTTACCTGCCGGCAGGCAGGTTGCTCAGCATGAACATTATTATTTACAATATTATTTTTTAGAAACAGCACTAGCAATTGGAATCCACAAATAGCACGAAAGAACACAAATACATACACGAAGAACATGAGACACAGTATTCCTTGACTTCAGTCATACTGCGAATACGAAAGACACCAAATAAAACTTATCATGAAAAAACAATTAGTCTACTCCCGCTTCAACCGATTCTGGCACTGGATGCAGTCCGCCCTCATCTTTTTTCTTGCGCTGACAGGCTTCGAGATCCACGGGGCACTGAACTTTTTCGGATTCGCACAAGCGGTCACATACCACAACATCGCCGCATCTATGTTCCTTGTGCTGATCACTTTGGCGATCTTCTGGCATTTCACTACCGGCGAATGGAAGCAGTACCTCCCCACGCGTCAGCATTTGCGCTCGCAGATCGAGTATTATCTGACGGGAATATTCCGTAACGCGCCACATCCGACCAGGAAAACTGCTTTGACAAAACTGAATCCACTGCAGCGCCTCGTCTATCTTGCACTTAAGATCCTCGTCATTCCGGTGATGGTCATCTCGGGACTGCTCTATATATATTACCGCTATCCGCAATCCAGCGGAATACAGAGTCTGAACATCGACGGACTCCAAACGATCGCGATCCTTCACACTGCCGGAGCATTCTTTTTGATCTCCTTCATCATTGCACATCTCTATCTGATCACAACCGGACAATCCGCCACATCGAATCTGAAAGCAATGATCACGGGATACGAAGAATTGGAAGAGAGCAAACTGTACAAGGGAAATAGAGAATAAAATAATTTCACGATTGCAGGATTACACGATTGCAAAATTTATAGAGTGAGAAAACTACTATGAAAACAAAATATATGAATCCATATCTTGCCGGATTTTTTCTCGGCTTGACACTGCTGGCCACCATCGTTATTACCGGAAGAGGACTCGGAGCGAGCGGCGCACTAAAAAGCACGGTCGTTGCAACTGTCCACGCATTCGCACCGGAACATGCGGCCAGCTCAAAATTCTATTCCGAAAATTTCAATTCGCTGCACGAGAATCCGCTCAAAGCCTGGCTCGTCTTTGAAGTGCTCGGTGTGATCATCGGCGGATTTCTTTCCGGCGTCGTGTCGGACAGACTGAACTTCGTCACCGAACGCGGACCGCACATCACCAATACGATGCGTCTCGGTTTCGCACTGATCGGCGGTCTGCTCTTTGGACTCGGTGCACAATTCGCGCGCGGCTGCACCAGCGGCGCAGCATTGACCGGTATGGCCGTCCTCTCCACCGGAGGGATCATCACGATGATGGCGATATTCGGGACTGGATATGCGGTAGCGTATTTTTTCAGGAAACTCTGGCTGTAGGACAAATTCCAAAACACAAAAATCAAAATTCCAATCTCACGGAAGAAATGGAATATGATCTTTAGAATTTGGTGCTTAATAATGGTTGCTTTGATTTTTTATTTTTGACTTATGTGAGGTTGTTATGTTCCCCTTAGTCCCCAACTTAATTTCCGAAGAATTAAATCTGATAGTTGCACTCTTGATCGGTATCGCCTTCGGCTTCATTCTTGAACAGGCAGGTTTCTCTTCATCGCGAAAACTTGCGGGAGTATTTTATGGATATGACTTCACTGTCCTCCGTGTCTTCTTCACCGCCGGCGTCACAGCGATGAGCGGTGTGATCATCCTTGGTTATCTTGGATGGCTTGACACGGACTTCATCTATATTAATCCTACCTATCTTCAGGCGGCGATCCTCGGTGGAGTGATCATGGGATTCGGATTCATTATCGGCGGATTCTGCCCCGGCACGAGTGTCTGCGGAATGGCCATCGGCAAGATTGACGCGATGTTCTTCGTCGGCGGCGGACTCATCGGTGTGTTCCTTTATGCAGAATTGTATCCTTGGTTCGAAGAGATCACCAATGCGAGTTTCCTCGGTAACGTGCGCATCTTCAATTCCCTCGGCATGTCGCAGGGATTGTTCGCATTGATACTGATCGTTCTTGCTGTTGGTGCCTTCATTATGACAACAATGATCGAAAAGAAAGTGGATCCGGAAGGACCGGCGAAAGGATTTAATGAAATGTATCACCGTCTTGCAGGGATCACTGTCCTTGCTGTCGGCGTTGTGCTTCTGTTCATGCCGGATTATAAAGAGAGAGTGATGAATGAAGTGTCACAGCCGGAATTTCTCAAGACGTTTCACGTGCAAGAAATGACCCCGGATGAACTCGCGTTCAGGATCATCGATCACGATCCGAAGCTGAGTATCATCGACATTCGTCCGGCAGATGAATTCGCAACGATGCTGCTCCCCGGTTCCGCCAATCTCGAAATGAAACAGCTGTTCCAAAAGGAATTCAGCGAACTGCTCGGAAACCGTCACAAAAAGAAAGTGATCGTTGCCAACGATGAGAATGCTGCGAGAACTGCAGCGGCAGTTGTCCAACGTTTGGGCTATGAAAATTTTTCAGTCCTGTGTGGAGGAATGTCGAATCTTGTGCAGACCGTGTTGGAGAAAAAAGCGGGAGGAGACAATATTGTCTGTCCCTTTACCAACCAGAAACAGACGTTTGATATTCGACAGGTAAAGGATACGGAGCGTTTCCGTTCTAAGGCGGGAAGTATATTGACAGGAATGATTCTGGATGCGAAGAATAGCGCAGTAAAACCGACAAAGCTGATTAAAAAAGTGTCCGGCGGCTGCTAAAGTCAACTGCCAAATTTTTTTATTTCACTTCAGATAATACATCCTGATTGAGTTGACTGCTCATTGTCTCATCGCATTCTTTTAAGAAACGACCAAACGAGACGAATAGACTCAGCACAAACAGATAACCGATTAAGCACAAAAAGAAATCCATACACACTCCACAATTAGGTTACAGTCTGCAATAGTTTACTCTGTAAAATAATGACAATATGTATGCCAAATTGTATCTGTCAATTAGAATGGTTTTTTGATCAAATCTCCTTTTAATTTTTGTAATTTGGAAAAAATTATTTACACTCCTGTCAAAAATTATTACCAATACTGACCATATGTTCTTTTATATCCAGTTTTTAGGACAGATTGTTCGATATTCTAAAATTAATCCGACAAAAATTGGATATCTTGG
>CAIVNT010000234.1 GCA_903907305.1 uncultured Ignavibacteriota bacterium | reverse complement strand
CTCTCGCCGATGAACAACACGCTCTGCGGAGTGAAGGAACTCAATAAAAAACTGCAGCAAGTGCTGAACGGGAATTCCTCGGTTTGCTGGCAGGGGAGCGAACGGAAATTTTTGCTGAACGATAAAGTAATGCAGTTGCGCAACAATTATGAGAAGGAAGTGTACAACGGCGATATTGGTAAGATCATCGGTTACGATAAAGAAGATGGCAAGCTCTTTGTGAATTTTTACGGAAAGAAAACCGACTATTCTTTCGACGATCTTGACCAGCTCGTGCTTGCTTATTCAACAACGATCCATAAAAGTCAGGGAAATGAGTTCAATGCTGTCATTATTCCCCTGACCATGTCCCATTTTATCATGCTCCAGCGGAATTTGATCTATACGGCAATCACCCGTGCAAAACAGCGTTTATTTCTTGTGGGACAGCGGAAAGCACTGTCTGTGGCGATCAATAATGCCGATACGAGGCTTAGGAATACGCGATTACTGAAGCGGCTTCAACGGTTCATCTGATGATTCATCAATCCTTTGTTTTATGGTAACCGCCTGGTAACACCACCTTGGTAGATTGATCCTACAACAATCATAGGAAGGTGATATCATGGAATCAAAAGAAATGTTCTATCTTTTAGCGGCATGTATTATGTTTATTGCGGTATTGTGGGATTCGCGCGGAGATAATCAATCCGCATAATCCTGACCTTCTGTGCAAAAGAATAGCCCTTTCATTGATTCCGGTGCAAGGGCTTTTTTCTTTTCTTCGTAAGTTTTCCTGCCTATATTCTTCAGTATTTGTTCCCTCTTTTATAAGGTGAATGTATGAAACGAATGTTCTCCCCCTGGCGGTCAAAATATATCGCATCGTTCAAGAATGAAAGACCGAAGAAAGATGAATCCCTTTTTACGCATATTCTGCATCAAAATAAGGATGCTAAAAATTATGTGATCATCCGCAAAAAGTATTGCTTTGTGATGATGAATCTCTATCCCTACAACAGCGGACATTTACTGGTGATACCGTACCGACAGACTGCCGATATCAGTGAGCTGACAACGGTGGAGAATTCCGAGATCATGGAAACGACAGCACAAATGATCGGAATCCTGAAGAAAGTCATGAATCCTCACGGATTCAATTTCGGGGCGAATCTCGGCCGCGCGGCCGGGGCGGGTGTGGACGATCATATCCATTTCCATATTGTTCCCCGCTGGAATGGCGATACCAACTTTATGCCGACACTCGGCGACGTGAAAGTTGTTTCTGAAGAGATGACCGCAACGTATAAAAAGATCACAACTCTTTTGAAACCGAAAAAGAAAAAAGGGAAATAATGAAAACAATCATCCTCTGCTTAACGTTTCTGTTCTCTTCTTTGGTCTTTGCTCAAACGCATTCCGAGGTCGCTGAACTATTAAAGAATAAAGGACTCCAGGACCTTCAGGCGTATGAGCTTCTGAAAGATCTTATTTCATCTGTCGGGACGCGGCTGAGCGGATCCGAGGGGTATGAAAAGGCGGTGCAATGGGGAAAGAAGCAACTTGAACTGGCGGGAGCGGATTCCGTCTGGCTTGAGCCGGTGATGATACCGAAATGGGTACGCGGGCCTGTAGAAAAAGCAGAAGCATGCGTATCAGGAAAAACAGTGGAACTGACGATCTGCGCTCTTGGCGGTACAATTGGAACACCTAAAGGCGGGGTTACCGGTTTGGTGATTGAAGTGCACAATTTTGATGAAGTGAAAGCACTGGGAGAAAAAGCGAAAGGAAAGATCATCTTTTATAATCGCCCATTCGACAGGACAAAAGTGAATACGGGAGAAGCGTACGGAGGAGCTGTTAATCAACGTGCGAACGGGGCAATTGAAGCAGCAAAAGTCGGTGCCATCGGAGTCCTTGTCCGCACGATGACCAATGCTCTTGATGATGAACCTCATACCGGAATGATGCGGTATAACGACACAATTATGAAAATACCGGCTGCTGCGGTCAGCACGATCGATGCAAATGCGTTAAGTGCAATGATCGCACAAGAGAAAAATGTTTCCGTTACGATCCAATTGAGTGCAAAGACGTTCCCGGATGTTCCTTCATTCACTGTGATTGGACAGATCACCGGATCGGAAAAACCGAATGAGATCATCCTTGTGGGAGGTCATCTGGATTCATGGGATAAGGGTACGGGAGCGCATGATGACGGAAGCGGTGTGGTCCATAGCATCGAAGTGATCCGATTGATCAAGTTTTTGAAATTGAAACCGACAAGAACAATTCGTGCAGTGCTCTTTGCGAATGAAGAGAACGGATCGAGAGGAGGGCGTGCATACGCTGCCTTTGCAAAGAATACGGGTGAAAAGCATCTTGCTGCAATCGAAAGCGATGCAGGTGGATTTTTGCCGAGAGGATTTGGAGTATCGACAGATTCCATTCGATTCGACAAGATCCGCTCATACTCATCGTTGTTAGAAATTGTTGGGACGGAGAAGATCAAAAAAGGGGGTGGCGGTGAAGATATCGGTTACCTGGAATCACTTGGAACTGTGATGATAGGTTTGAATCCTGAGTCACAGCGCTATTTTGATTTTCATCACTCCAATCATGACACCATCGATAAGGTTCATCCGAGGGAATTAGAATTCGGTGCTATTGCGATGTCCATCCTTTCCTGGGTACTCTCTCAAGACGGAATCTGAGTTCAGGTTTTACTCTAAAAGGCGGCTATGCCGCCTTTTCTATTTTAAATATTGATAAGACTTGACATAATACTACTAATTAGTTATATTAGAATTAGTAATTAATTAACTCAATCAAAGAATATATGAAAACGACTGAAAAATACGGTAAAAATGCTGATTTGGCTCTCACAATGTGGGTAAAATTGGCGAGGGCTGCCGATACACTGGCGAGGATTACGGCGAAAGACATCGACGGTTATGGTTTGACCACACCGCAATTTGGCATTATAGAAACACTTGGTCATCTCGGGCCTATGAAGATCGGTGAAATGTGTTCTAAAAAACTGACAACCGGTGGTAATATGACCGTGGTAATAGATAATTTGGAAAAAATGGGTCTGGTGGAACGGACGAAGGACAGCGAAGACAGAAGAGCGTACAATGTTCGGCTGACAAAGGAAGGGGAGGAAAAGTTCAACGAAATGTTCCCAGCTCATGCAAAATTTGTGGAAGCAATGGTCTGGTCAGCATTGAACGAACAAGAAATTAAGACACTTTCTGAACTTCTAAAAAAGCTCGGCTGTTCGGTTAAATCTAACAGTATTTAAGTGCAAGCAAACTATTCTGAATCATTATGAAAATACTCAAGACGTCCGTTGCGCGTGTCTTATTGCCGTCGTGGTGAGTTTGATCATTCAGAAGCTGAAACAAAATGTAATGCTAGGATTATCTGTATTTCTTGTTGGAGCAATTGCGTCAATGCATATCCCGGAAATGGGTAATGCTGATCCGATGATGGAACAGAAGACGGAAGTCTCCTGATCCGTGAAAGATATCGGATTTCTTAGCGGTGCAATCACATTTTTCGGAACATATTCACAAAAACAATAAATCACCGATCTACACTTCTTCAAATAAAGGACAAATATTTATGAAAAATGCAGCAAAGCTCCTCAGCCCGTTCATTCTTCTTTCGATGATCGCATTCGGTCAGACCAAATGGGTCGTTGAAAAATCACACAGTAATGTCAATTTCAGTGTTGCACATCTTGTTGTTTCTGAAGTAACGGGAAAATTCAAAGATTTCACCGGAACGATTGAAAGCTCAAAAGATGATTTTTCGGATATGAAAGTGTCGATCGCTATTAAAGCGAACAGTGTCGATACGGATGAGCCATCCCGCGACGGACATTTGAAAGGTGCTGATTTCTTCAACGCAGCAGTGGACAGCATCGTTACATTCAAGAGTACGAAGATTGAAAAGATCTCAGACGGTAAGTTCAAAGTGATCGGTGATCTGACTATGCGCGGTGTGACCAAGCAGGTAACGCTTGATACACAGTTGAAAGGAAAAACCAAGAATCCGTGGG
>CAIVNT010000233.1 GCA_903907305.1 uncultured Ignavibacteriota bacterium | reverse complement strand
GATCTCAACAATATCGCTGGTCCTGATACCGGTTTCCACATTCTGAAACACAGCTTTCCCGTTTTTAACAAGCACCACCTGGCTCGATAGTGCATCAGGAATGATGTACATTATTACGAACATCCCGATGTATGTTATGAACCGATTATGTTCACCTTTGGAACTTTTCCGGTCCCAGAACGGCACCATCAGCCACAGAAAACCTGCCGCTCCAAACGTCAGTACACCAAGCACTTCACCATCAATGAACCATATTTGAGCGGGGATATATTTCAGGGTCTGAAACATGAAAAGGAAATACCATTCCGGTTTGATACCGGCCGGTGCCGAGGCAAACGGATCAGCTTTGACACCTAATTCCCACGGGAAAAACACAGCCAGGATAGCCAACACATTAAGGACAAGGAGCCAGAACAACATATCCCGTAACAGGAAGTTCGGGAAGAACGGCATTGTCTTACGTTCATTCTCAGGAGTGTCAGCGTAATGGAACGGCTCGCTCATCCCCTGCCGGTTCACGAACAGAAGATGTGCACCGAGCAATACGGTAAATATTCCGGGAAGAACGGCAACGTGGAATCCGAACAGACGGGACAATGTTGCACCGGTGACATCATCACCGCCGCGCATGAACTGAAGGATCGGTTTCCCTACGATGGGAACAACACCGGTGATCTCCGTTCCGACCTTTGTGGCAAAGAATGCGAGTTCATTCCACGGAAGCAGATATCCAGTGAAGCCGAATCCAAGCAGCATGAACAGCATCAGCATACCGGTGAGCCATGTCAGTTCCCGCGGCTTTCTGTATGCCCGTTCAAAGTAAACACTGAACATATGGATCATGGTCGTGAGGATGAACAAATTTGCCGTCCAACTATGGAGTGATCTTATCAGCCATCCAAATGCGACTTTGGACATGATGAATTGGATGCTTTCGAATGCGAGTTCTTCGCTTCCTTTGTAATACATCAGAAGCAGAATTCCCGTCACCACCTGAATGATAAATAAGAAAAGTGATACGCCGCCGAAATAGTACCAAATGGAATGGCTGTGGACAGGGACATATTTCTTTGCCATGAATTTTACAAGGTCCTGAAGCTGCAGGCGTTCATCGACCCAATCGAATATTTTTTTGAGAGTGGTTTTCATGATAATTTTGAAATGGATACCTCCTCTCCCGCGATCGTCACGCGGAATTCATCCAGCGGACGGGGCGGCGGACCGGAAACATTGCGTCCGTTCAGATCATATTTTCCATTATGGCAGGCGCACCAGATCATTCCAAAATCTTTCCGGTACTGCACTGTACATTCTAGATGGGTGCATACGGCAGACAATGCTTTGAAATCACCATTCGCACTGCGGATGAGTATGACAGGTTTGTTGCCGAATTTTACGATCGTGCCGCTGTCAACAGCAAAGTCGGATATTTTTCCTGCTTTGACACTGTTCACAACTACTTCGGCTTGTTTTGGGGGTTTGAGATACGATACGACAGGATAAAGAACGGCGCCTAACCAAGCTGTGACACCACCGAAAAGGAAATATCGGAGAAAGTCTCTCTTGTCTTGCTTTACGTTTGGATCAGATACATCCGGCATGGCCGTCCTCCTATTATGATTGCAGAATATCAGATATAATCAATAAAGTTCATATCAATTTTTACATCTGTATAAAAAAATTTTCTGATGTTTGTATACTTCACTAAAGTCATCAAAAAGAATTCTGACCAATTCTCATTACAATATTATTCCATCACTAATATTTTAAGCCCCCTGATTAAATAAGACAAATTCGTCCGCGCGCAATTACTGGGATTATTGCGCACTATGACATTCGCTGCAGTTCATTTCCTTCCACGCATCACCAACATCCACCGGATGTTCATATTGGATACCATCCAATGAGATGTTCACGGACCTATTGTTCAATTTTTGCGCCAAGATCACATGGCACGTATTACAATCACGGGAGAGTGTCTTACCGTTGTCGCCAACATGTTTTCCGTCGTGGCAGCGGAAGCAGCCGGGAGAGTATAGATGACCGATGTTGTTCGGATAATTCTTCCACGACACACGCATCTCAGGGAAAAAATTCCTGCTATAGATCTTTTTGATCCGTTCCACTGCACTGTCAATATCAGCGTATCTCGTCCGTCGTATCTCCGGGAACCGCTGTGCATATTGATCGCGGACAAATATCCCGATACTGTCCATCGCACCCGCTTCGGTTGCATACGTTCTGCCCAAAGCCGAAACACTGATCTCTTTCACCGAAGGAAGCTGAGGATTGATCCAGCCAAGATTCATCGCATCGTTCACCGTTTCGTTCGGTGTCCGGTAGATATGTGTAGGACGGTTATGACAATCAATACAATCCATCCTTCGTACTTCAGCATTCTTCAGTTGATCTTCCTTGAATGAATCGTCCGTCGTCTTGTAGGTGACGATCTTTCCGCTTTTTTCATAGACCTGTACTACGGGAATAATTTGACGCTGGCTGTCCGTAGCAGCATACATGATCTTGTTGTTGATATTCATATGCCAGTGAATGCCGGACGTCGGACCAGTCTCCGAATTTCCTCCGCCGACTTTGAGCAATAGATGGATCCACCAAGAGGTGTTCTTTTCATCCGAAAGGAAATATGTCTTCTGTATCTGTTTCTCTGCAAAGAAATGTTTCGGCCAATGACATTGTTCACAGGTCTGTTGTGCCGGTCGGAGATTGCGGACAGGTGTTTCGATTGGACGACTATATTTATTGAATAGAACAGAATATACTTGATACGCTCCCGACAATTTTGACTTCACATACCAATCCGCGCCGGAACCGACATGACATTCAGCGCACGATACACGCGCGTGGGGCGAATACATATACGCGGTATACTCCGGTTTCATTACTGAGTGACAGGTCATACCGCAGAACTGAACGGACTCGGTATATTCATACATCTGATAGCTTCCGAATGCAAGCGCTACAAGGAAGAAAATCGAAAGACCGGCAACAAATCCGAATACTGTGCGATGATGAGGATCGTTCAGATTGATCGCAGGAAAATGATATTCGATCCCGCGGTCATGCCGCCGCAGCCACCATTGACGGATCATCCCGCCAAGCATCACGGCCAAACCGAGGATGAGGAACATCGGAAGGATGATGAACGTGATGATACCGACGTATGCCCTGCCTCCGCCGGCGAAATAATCCAACACCATAAGGAACAAACTCAGGAACAAACTGATGCCGGCAATTGCGGATCCGATCATACTGACCGGATTGAAGAAGGTCTTTGGAATGAATCTTCTCATTTTGGACCAATCCTTTTTTATTGATAGTTAAAGATCATTGCAAACACAATCCAGATGACGATACTGAATCCGAGTGTCAGAGCTGTCCAGCCGAATATTTTGATCGCACGGATAACGATGGGCTGATACGGTTCAACAAGATTCTGTTCCAGCGTGCCGTTCTTGATGTGCTCTTCATATTCTGCCGGTTTGTCGCGTTTCAATTCTTCCACCGACATACGGCCGGAGAAGACGACGATATCCATCGGGAATTTTTCCGGACGG
>CAIVNT010000232.1 GCA_903907305.1 uncultured Ignavibacteriota bacterium | reverse complement strand
TTGTGGACGACTGGCGGGGTTATGATTTCGTCGAGGGAGATTCTAAAGATGAGGGCGACTGGTCTGTTCGTGATAATGATCCGAAAGATGAGAATGGACATGGAACCTCTGTTTCTGGTATTATTGGAGCGCGGACTGGCAATGGAATAGGAATATCAGGCATATCTCAAGCAAAGATCCTGCCTCTCAGGGCATTCGGAAAGAACGGTAACGGTAATGATATTGATATCGCAAGTGCTATCGTCTATGCCGCGGACAATGGTGCAGATGTAATCAATATGAGTTTTGGAGATGTCATCCAGTCTCCGTTCCTGCATGATGCAGTTCGGTATGCATATTCAAAGAATGTTGTTCTCGTAGCATCGAGCGGTAACGATGGAAGCAATTATCCTCATTATCCTTCCGACTTTAGTGAAGTAATATCAACGGGTTCCATCGGTCAGTATGATGTTCGTTCTTTCTTCTCATCTTATAGTCCATCTCTCGATATTATGGCTCCCGGCGAACAGATAGTGACAACAACGATGGGAGGCGGATATACAGATCAGTTTGCCGGGACATCTGCTGCTGCGCCGCACGTTTCTGGAATAACCGCTTTGATCAAAAGCTTTGAAAAGAAAAAGCATGCTACCGATCAATCATATACCGAATTGAGCAATGAAGAGATACGCGGTGTTCTGATTAACAGTGCTGATGACGCCGGTGAACCGGGTTGGGATAAATTCTATGCTTCAGGTATAGTCAATGCCGAACGTGCATTGACTTCCATCGTCGGTTCTATTGTGCAGATCCATTCACCAGGTCTGGATGAGAATATCTCTACCGCCATTGAGCCGGTCATTGTCACTACCGTGTCGCCGTATCTTGAGAGAGCGGAACTATATTACGGAGCAGGCGATTCTCCGTCTGATTGGACATTATTAAAGAGCATTTCGAATAAAACAATGGTTCGAGATACAATGATTCAATGGAATATAGGTTCTTTAATTCCAAACATTTATCAGCTAAGACTTATTGTTATAAATAGCAAAGGAAATAATATTGAAGCACGCCAGAGAATTGTAATCGATGGTTCATTGCCGGCTATTCTCTCGTTCCGGTATCGGGACTCCGTTATTGCTTCAAGTGATTATGTCGCTCTTGTTGAAGCGCGAATTGACAGGAATTCAACGGCATCTCTTTATTACAGAAAAAAAGGTGAAACGACCTATCGTACGGTTGCTTCAAGCGGACTTCAGCTAAATCATTCCTTTGTTTTGAGTGCAGACTACTTTGAACCCAACGCAGATTATGAGTTCTATTGCCTTTTCACAGAAAATTCAACGCTAAAACGTACAATCCGTTTTCCCAACGTTGGTATGGTAGGATTTGATCACTTTCAATTCAGGGTGGACGATCAAAAAGTCCAAACTACCGGATTCGTCAAAAAATTGTTCGATCTTCCGGCCGGTTATCTGCTTAATTCTGTCCCTTCTTTAGGAGGGAAAAAACATATTATACTCAATCAATATGAGGATAACGGTTTTGGAAAATTGATGGCCTACCAATTTTCGGGAGGCAATTTTCAACTTCGTGATTCGTCATTGAGAACGTGGGTTCCCCGAGCGTTCTTGCCGGGTAATTTCGCCAGTGCTCCCGTTGTTTTAGTCCAGGATAGAGGAACCTCTCAACTGCTGAAAGTTGATACGGTCAACGGCAAATTCTTTTCAACGATTATTTGGGGTGATTCCACTGATATTTGGGCTAGTCAGTTCGTCGATCTGGATGGAGATGACAAACCGGAGATCATTGCCCGGACAAGTTCAGAGTATGTGGTCTATAAGAATCTCGGCAACGGCAAATTTTCGAGCGTCACACATCTTCCGAATCCGACGAGACCAATGAACGGTGAAGCAAAAAATCAATTTGGTCCGCCGCGGTCCATCGTGGGAGATTTCAGTGCAACCGGACGCAAAGAGATCATTTTTGCAGATTATGACGGCGATGTTGTAGCATATCGTCAAGCATCGGTAAATAGTCTTTCGTTCAATCTTGCCTGGGTGGATTCATCGGAATTATTTGAAACGAGCGATTACCTTACAGCAGGTGATTTTAACGGAGATGGTATTGAGGATTTTGCCGTTGCCGGACACAGTGATCTCGGATGGAATCAGGACCGTGAATATTCTGTCCCGGTTTGGACTGTTCGTGTATTTTCGCATCTTCCGACCGATCCGCAGGGACGTGTGACTACAATTTGGGAACAGAATTTTTTGGGTGTGAAATCAGGATCCGGATATGACAACGGACTTACCGCGGGTAAATTGAAAACATCTGATGTGCAGGATGGATTATTCATTTCATTGAATCCGCAAGTATATCTGTTTGTGTGGGACCAGAGCAAAAAAACATTTATTGCACGCTGGATGCACGAATCCGAAAGCAACAGCCTGATCGTTGACGACTTTGACGGCGATTCATACAACGATATCGGTCTTCACAGTAACGACAGAACAGAATTCTGGTCACTGCAAAACGCAGCCATTGTCAATAAGCCGTTTGCACTTTCTGCGGTCCCTCTCAACAGCAAGAATATCAGGCTTCACTGGAATTCGTCCTGGAGCAATCACAAGATTTATCGCGGCACGAAGATCGATTCTTTGACAGCAATAGCAGCAATCGTCGGCACTGAATGGATCGATTCTACCGTGACGGAGAATGTGAAATATTTTTACGCCGTGTCATCCATCAACGTAATTGAAAGTGCAATGTCGGAAAAAGTTTCCGCTGTTCCTCACAAATCTCCGGCGATCACATCGGTCACACAATCATCCCGTGATCAATTGATGATCGGAATCTCGTCGGATGTTTCATCATCCAATCTTTCGGCGGCGATCATTGAGGCGGATGTTTCAGTAATTTCATCGACCATTGTGTGGAAATCTTCCCGGGAATTGGTCGTAACATTCCCGAAACCGTTTGTTCCGGGCAGTCACACGCTGCGCATCAGACAGTTGACCGATGTAAGCGGAATGCCGGCTGATACAGCGGCAGCATTTTCCTTTACAACGACACTATCAGAAGAGAAGATATTCTTCGCGCGCTCCATTGCGATGACCTCTCCGCGAAGGATCCATATTGAATTCAGCGTGTCGCCCGATTTCCTTACGGCAAAAAATCCCATGCATTATTCCGTTAAGACGGTCGCACGGTCATTTGAAATAGCGTCAGTTGATTCGGTCTCTCCGACGGCGATCGATATGAATTTTGCCACCGGAAGTTCATTGACCGAATTATCGTTACGCTTGGAAGTGTCTCTCAATAAAAATATCCGCTCATATGACGGAGCAGGATTGAATTCGGGAAAAGGGCAAGTGCTGTCCATTGCTCAGGAGAGTCAGAATCTGGATGACGTTGCGGTCTATCCTAATCCTGTAAAGAACTCGAATACAGTTTCATTCGTGAATCTTCCTTCCAATTGCAGGATCACCGTTTATTCACCGAATGGAAATAAAATAATAGGGTTTGCAGAATTATCCGGCAGAG
>CAIVNT010000231.1 GCA_903907305.1 uncultured Ignavibacteriota bacterium | reverse complement strand
GGGGATGATGCGCAGAGCATTTACGCCTTCCGCGGAGCGGATATCAAGAACATCCTGGATTTTGAACGGGATTATCCTGAGGCAAAGGTCTTCCGATTAGAACAGAATTACCGTTCTACGAAGACGATTCTTTCCGCGGCGGATTGCGTCATTAAGAACAACCGAAATCAGATTCAAAAGACGTTATGGACCGATAATCCGCAGGGTGATAAGATCACAGTGATCGAGGCGGATGATGATAAAGCAGAAGGCGTGCAGATCGCTCAGAAGATCCAGGAGAATATCACCAAGAACAAACTCGATCTGAAACATTTTGCGATCCTGTACAGGACGAACGCACAGTCCCGCTCCATCGAAGATGCGATGCGCCGCGCAGGGATTCCCTACGTGATCATCGGCGGTGTGGCGTTCTATCAGCGGAAAGAAATCAAAGATGTGCTCGCATATCTTCGTCTCATCGTCAATCCCAAGGACGAAGAAAGTCTGATGCGCGTGATCAATTTCCCCGCACGCGGTATCGGTGATACGACTGTGGAAAAACTGATTGAATATGCTGCTTCTACCAATGCATCAATTTTTGATGTTGTGCGGAATCCCGGCTCGGTAACGTCATTGGCAGACCGCGCAAAGAATTCGGTCCACCTCTTCGGCACGTTGATCGTGAAATACATCGAGTTGAAATCTCAAATGTCTGCCAGTGAACTGGCGCGTGCAGTTGTTGATGAGCTCGGCATTCTGCGTCTCTATAAAGATGAGCAGACACCCGAATCGTTGGGCAGATGGGAGAACGTACAGGAACTGCTCTCAGCTATATCGGAATACGTCGATCAGAACAAGGAGAAGGCTACACTGGAGAATTTCCTTGAAGAGGTGGCACTTGTCGCAGCAATAGATTCAATGGTGGACGAGAAGAATGCCGTGACGCTGATGACACTCCATGCTGCAAAAGGTCTGGAATTCCCCGTTGTATTCATCGGCGGAATGGAAGAAGGATTGTTCCCGCTGTATCAAGTGACTCCCGATCCGGGTGAGTTGGAAGAAGAACGGCGATTGTGTTATGTGGGTATCACCCGTGCGATGAAAAAATTATATATCACGTATGCACGTATCCGGTACCGCTTTGGAGATGTAACATATCCTGTCGTTTCGCGGTTCGTCTCCGAGATCAGTGAAACATATCTTGAACGGGAAACCGCCCGCCGTCCTGCACACACTGCGCAGGTCGTCTCATCGCTGCAGGGTTCCCGCGAACGATATCTGAATTCCATCAAACAGAAGCCGGCACCGAAGAATGACGGATTCACTCCTGATGAAGAAGTGGATTACGACAACGAATCGCAGGATGACATCAAACTGAAGGTCGGCGCCACGGTGGAACACGAAGTGTTCGGTCGGGGGAAAGTGACGAATCTGAGCGGACGCGGGGATGGGGCAAAAGCGATCGTGAACTTTCAGAGTGTCGGTCCCAAAAATCTTATGATCAAATTCGCACGTCTTCGCGTGTTGGGCTAATCCATGGGCAGCCATCAGATACCCTCCTCAATAGAGAACAGATTCCTATCGCTTGTGGGTGTGATCGCCTCTTGTGTTGCGATCCTATGGGCTTCACCGATCACTTTCTTCTCCCGCTTCCTTTCTCTTGAGCATTCGTATTTCTTTCTGGAATTCGAGATCCATTTCTGGCAATACCTTTTCGCCTTTATCGCGGTGACCGTCCTGTCGCGCGGACATTTGTGGAGTTACGGCATCAATAGTCAGAATCTGAAGACATCAATGATCT
>CAIVNT010000230.1 GCA_903907305.1 uncultured Ignavibacteriota bacterium | reverse complement strand
CATCGATGGGTGTGGAGCCAACTCCCTGGATCGCATCGACACAAAAGATGATATTCTTTGCTCTGCATAACCGGCCGAGTGCGCCAAGATCGGATTTGAATCCGGAAAGGAACTGGACAAAACTGATGGAGAGGAGCCGTGTGCGCGGAGTGATCGCTGCTTCGATGTCGTCGAGCAGAATTTCACCATCCACATTCTTCACGAAGTCGATCTCCACTCCGAGCCGTTTCAGATTCAGGAACGGGACAACGTTGGCGGGGAACTCGATGTCGTTCAGCAATATCCTGTCACCGCTCTTCCAGTCGATGCCGTTGGCGAGAATGTTCAGTCCTTCAGATGTGCTGTTGACGAAACCGATTCGCTTCGGAGAAGCGTTGATCAACCTGCCGACCTGCTCCTTCGCGTGTCTGCTGATCTCCACGATCTGCGGAAAATCATCGATCGCCCCTTCGGAACGGTTAAGAAGATAGTTCTCTATCACCTTTTTTGTTCTGAGGTTCAAAGGACTGATCGCGGCGTGGTTCATCCACAAAGTTCCTGCGCGGAGGTGCGGAAAGAGTTCGCGGTATGATTCGATATTATTAATCATGGATTTAATATACTCAGTGAAGGAAAGTGATGCAAGGAAAGGCAGCGCAGGAAAAAATAGTATCTAATGGAAAATTGATAATTGACAGTGGACAATTTATGATAGGAGTTTGAATTGTTAATTTTCCATTTTCAACTGTCAATTGATATTTGGGTTTTCCTTGCTCCGAATGATTTCGTATATTCCTCCATGAAGATCGCTCTTGTTCATGACTGGTGCACCGGAATGCGCGGCGGGGAAAAATGCCTCGAAGTGCTCACCGAACTCTATCCTGATGCGCCGATTTATACGCTCCTCCATAATAAAGGGACGATGTCCTCGAATATCGAATCGAAACGATTCGTTACGTCGTTCATCGATACGCTTCCCGCAAAGGAGAAGCATTACCGCAAATATCTTCCGCTGTTCCCGTTTGCAATAGCCAGTATGGATTTCTCTAAATTCGATCTTGTCATCTCCACCAGCCACGCCGTCGTCAAGAATGCGAAGGTCCGTCCGTCCGCGCTGCATATTTGTTATTGTTTCACGCCGATGCGGTATGTGTGGGATATGTATGACCATTATTTTGGAAAAGAACATGCCGGTCTTGGAACACGTATGGCAATGAAAGTGATCGCTCCACTCCTTCGGTGGTGGGATGTGAAAACTTCGGCCAACGTAACATACTTCATCGCCATCTCCGAAGAGATCCGCAAACGCATCAATCACCACTATCATAGAGAAGCGGATATGATTTATCCGCCGGTGGATACGGAGCAGTTTCAGCTTTCCACGACATCGGAAGACTTCTACCTAATCGTCAGCGCGCTCGTCCCCTATAAAAGAGTCGATCTGGCAGTGGAAGCATTCAATACAAACGGTAAGAACCTTATTATCGCCGGCACAGGTCCTGAAACACCTAAACTGAAGTCATTCGCAAAGTCCAATATCGAATTTCTTGGATGGCAGACCGATGCGCAGCTTGCTCAGTTATACGCTCGCTGTACGGCATTGATCTTTCCGGGGGTCGAGGATTTCGGCATTGTTCCTTTGGAAGCGCAGGCGAGTGGCAAACCGGTCATCGCATTCAGTCAGGGCGGAGCCTTGGAAACGATCGTTGCGGATAAAACCGGTGTCTTCTTTGAAGAGCAGACCGCCGAATCGCTCCAATCCGCCATTGAAAGGACCGCATTAATCAAATTTAATCCCGCCGAAATCCGTCAGCATGCACTCCGTTTTTCCCGCAGTAATTTCAAGCAGAATATACGCCAATCCATCGAAGAAAAAGTACGGCAACATCTTCATAAATAATAACTTGCCGTCACCTCCCCCTCAAAAATTCGTTGCATCTCAGGCACTTTTTTTTTAGATTTGTAGTCCAATTTAGTATCAAGTCACATGCTTTGTGGGAGAGCGAATGCCATCTGAGCGAGACCATCACTCATCCAAAGAACGCGCGTTTGAGATTGTGGTGATTCCGCAGGGGGATACCGGTTCGACCAAATCCTTCAAAGCCTCTGTTTTGACGATAGCACTGACGTGTGTAGGAATAGCAGCATTGATCGTTTCGCTGACGGTAGCGGCGATCGTTTATACACCGGCAGGTTTGCTCCTTCCAATGTCGGAAGAACAGTTACAACATCGCTATGGCCGTGAACTGTTCGATGTCCAAAAACGTTTGAACAAACTTTCAAGCGATGTACTCGTTCTTCGGGAATACAACAACAAACTGCGTAACGCATTAGGTCAACAGGAACTTCCTGAAGACAGTACGTTCGATGTCGGTGCAGTCCGTTCTCTCTTGTCGGAAAATGATCGTGCAGTGTCGGGTGTGCAGAGTGTTCAGAGCGAACCAAACGTTCAGCAGAATACTCCGCAGACAACGGCACAATCACCGGAACCAGTGCAGCCAATTCAACAACGGCAGACAATTCCGGCGGTGATGACTGAAAAAGAAGGACTGCCGTTCCGTGCAGAATTTCCGATCATCACTCCGGCAGTCGGATATGTGTCGAGAAGGTTCGAGTCGGACAAAGGACATCTCGGTATTGATTACGCCGGAAAGATCGGATCACTGATCGTTGCAGCAGCGGATG
>CAIVNT010000229.1 GCA_903907305.1 uncultured Ignavibacteriota bacterium | reverse complement strand
TTTATCTTTAACATCGATGGAAACACCTTTCACAGCCACAATGCCGCCTTCGTATTCCTTTTTGATATTCTCTAATTTTACATTTGCCACACAGAACTCCTATCCTTGGATTGATTGGACTGTTTCCCAAAATGTCGGGAACGAAATTGAAACACATTCTGCATTGACAATGGTCGATTCACCGGGCAATGCAAGAGAAGCAATGCCGAATGCCATTGCAATACGGTGATCATCAAAACTGTCAAATTCAGAAGAAAGTAAATCCTTTTTTGATTCAAAAGCAAACCCGTCGGGGAACTCTTCTACCGTAAGACCAAGAGCACGAAGATTGGTGCATACAGCCTGTATCCTGTCTGTTTCTTTGTTACGCAGATCCTTTGCGCCGCGGACTTCGAAAGAACCTTCAGCAAATGCTGCTGCGATCGAAAGGATCGGGATTTCATCGATCACATTCGGAATGATCGCACCGGTCAATGTAAAATTTGTCCTAAGATCTGAATGTTTTACGACCAGATCACCGATCGGTTCGCCGCCGATGATCCGTTCATTCTCGATCGAGATCGATGCTCCCATTTGGCGCAGAACGGTAAGGAATCCGATGCGCGTTGGATTCAATCCGACATTTGTTACGGTGATCACCGAACCGGGAACGATCAATGCAGCAACGATAAAGAATGCAGCGGACGAAGGATCTCCGGGAACAGCGAACGGTCTTGCGGCAATTTGTCTCCCCCCCTCGATTGAGATAACGGAGTTTCCATTTTCTTTCACGGGAGTGAGACCGAGCATTCTTTCGGTATGATCACGGGAAGGTTCATGTTCGATCACACGCGTCGTTCCGTCTGCAAACAGTCCGGCAAAAAGCACGGCAGATTTTACCTGGGCACTTGCTATCGGCAGTACGTAATCGATTGCCGTTAACTTCCCGACCGGATCGATCGTCAGCGGAGCAGTGAATTTCTCTGTTGATGAAATCTTTGCACCCATCTTCATTAGAGGGTCGATGATGCGTTTCATGGGACGCTTGATAAGATATTGGTCGCCTGAAATCCTTGTCCGGAATGGTTGTCCTGCAAGAATTCCGGAGATCAAACGGATGGTGGTTCCGGAATTGCCTGCGTCCAACACCGACGCGGATGCACGTAAACCAAGCAATCCTTTTCCGTAAATGAATAACCGATCCTGTTCGAAGCGGTGTTCAATTCCTAAAGACTGAAAGCATGAAATAGTACTGAGCGGATCAGCCGCTTTTAGAAAACCGGTGACCTCTGTTACACCATCGGACAATGCACCGATCATTACGGAGCGGTGCGAGATGGATTTATCGCCGGGAACTGTGATCATTCCCTGCAAGGATCTAGAATGTGAGACTGTCTTATTCATGAAAATCGTTATGTAAAAAAAATCCCCAACCGAAGTTGGGGATGAAATAGTTCAAGTGCGAATTATTTCGGCTGCTCTTCCGGTGCAGGATCTTTCTTCTCCGGAGTCATCAGTGCTTTACGGCTCAAGTTCATTCTTCCCTTTTCATCGACCTCGAGAAGTTTCACTTCGAACTGATCACCAACCTTCACAACATCGGATACTTTT
>CAIVNT010000228.1 GCA_903907305.1 uncultured Ignavibacteriota bacterium | reverse complement strand
GATTCCACACGATTGCTGTGGTGGGATTGGGAGTTATGGGACAAGGTATTGCGCAATCCATTGCTACAGCCGGCATTGAAGTGGTGGTGGTGGAAAAATCAGAAAAAAAACTGACTCACCAGATCCGTGTAATGGAAGAATCGCTCGAAAACGACATCGAGCGGTGGACCATGACAAAAAGTGAAAAACGCGCGATCCTCTCCCGCATCAAAGGTTCAACGGATATCTCCGTTGTAGCAAATATTCCTATTATTATTGAAGCGGTGGATGAGAACTTCGAATTAAAACGGAAGTTGTTCCATGAACTCGACCAGCTTTGCTCACCCGAAACGATCCTAATCTCGAACACCTCTACGCTGAATCTCTCGAAGCTTGCTGCCGCTACGAAACGGGCGGACAAAGTGATCGGCATGCACTTCCTGAATCCCGTTCCGAAAGTTCCGCTCGTTGAACTCGTCCGCGGGATGAAGACCTCCGATGAGACATTTAACTTTGTGCAGACACTTGCCACGCGTCTCGGCAAGACACCGATCGAAGTATTCGAGTATCCGGGATTCGTCACCACACGCATCATTATTCCGCTGGTGAATGAAGCGATGTATATCTTAATGGAAGGTGTCGCTTCAGCAGAAAGCATCGATACGGCAATGAGACTCGGATATGAATTCCGATACGGTCCGCTGGAACTTGCGGATATGATGGGACTCGATGAAGTGCTGGCCTGGATGGATTCACTCTTCCATGAACTTGGCGATGCAAAATACCGTCCCTGCCCTCTGCTTCGTCAGATGGTACGGAAAGGGAAACTCGGCAAGAAGATGGGTGAAGGATTTTTCAAATATGATGACCATGGAAAGAAACTATGAATATATTAGTCTTGAATTGCGGAAGTTCTTCCGTAAAGTATCAATTGATCGATGTTGACAAAAAGAATTTTTTAGCGAAAGGGAGTGTCGATCGTGTCGGCATGAGCGGAGCGGTCCTCACCAATCTACGTGAGGACGGCGATGAGATCAAGATCAGCGGCGACATTCTGGATCATACATTGGCGATCGAATATATCCTCGCCGTTCTGCTGAGCAAGAATCACGGCGTGATCACTTCAAAATCGGAGATCCATGCTGTTGGTCACCGCGTTGTGCACGGCGGCGAAACGTTCACCGGGTCCGTCCTGATCGACGATGCTGTTATCAAAGGTATCCGTGACAATTTTGAAATTGCACCGCTCCACAATCCGCATAACCTCCGCGGCATCAATGCATGTCAGGCGCATCTTCCGGAAATTCCGCAGGTGGGGGTGTTCGATACGGCGTTCCATCACGAGATGCCGCCGCATGCGTACATTTACGGCATTCCGTATTCACTCTATTCTCAGTACAAGATCCGACGGTATGGATTCCACGGCACGAGTCATGCGTATGTTGCACACCGAGCCAGTGAACTGCTGAAGAAAGATCTGAAAAAACTGAAGGTCATTACCTGCCATCTCGGTAACGGCTGCAGCATCGCGGCGATCGACAAAGGAATTTCTATCGACACCTCGATGGGATTCACTCCTCTTGAAGGTCTTTTAATGGGAACACGTTCAGGCGACATTGATACATCGGTGATCCTGTATGTGATGGCAAAGGAAGGATTGAATTATTCCGAAGCGAATACACTGCTCAACAAACACAGCGGACTCCAGGGAATATCGGGCGTCAGCAGCGACATGCGCGAAATCATTACCGAAATGAATGAAGGAAATAAGAAAGCAAAACTGGCGTTCGATGTGTTCTGTTACCGTGTGAAGAAATATGTCGGTTCCTACATTGCGGCTCTCGGCGGACTGGATGCACTCGTCTTCACCGGCGGTATCGGAGAGAACTCACCAGACGTGCGCAGAGCAATCTGTGAGAATCTAGAATACCTTGGTATCGAATTCGACAAGACCTCCAATAATTCAAAAGATAAGGAAAAAGCGATCAGCTCCGCCAAATCGGCAGCGACGGTGTACGTCATACCGACGAATGAGGAACTGATGATCGCCATGGAAACGAAAGAGATCGTGAAAGGTTTGAAGAAGAAATAATTTTTATTTTGTTCCATAAAACACGCAGACCATGATTTAAATCATGGTCTGCGTGTTTTAAATATTCCGCAATATCAATCGTAAAGCCCCCAGCACCATCACCGCCAATAATCCGCGGATGATCCATTTCCCTTTGATGCGATGGGAGATAATGCCGCCGATCTGTGCACCAATCACTGCACCTGCTCCGAGGTAGGGAATAAAACTCCATTCCACTTCGCCGATGGATGCATGGCTTACGGCAGCAAACGTTGCAGATATTGCAAGGATGAAATGCGATGTAGGAATGGCAATGAATGCAGGGAAATAGAAAAGATAGAGCATTGCCGGAACATGGATCACTCCCCCGCCGATTCCCGCCATACTCGCAATGAATCCGACGAAGAAACTGATCGCCATTCCGAGCGGTTTGCTGTAGTTCGGCCGTTGAAATGTCGCAATGTCGATCTCTTCAGCAATATTTTGTTTTCGGATTCCGATGTACGAGGCGGTAGCGATCATGAAGATGGAAAAGCCGATGTCAAATACCGGTCTCGAAATATGCTGAAGAAGATATGCGCCAAGGAACGAACCGGGAAGCGTAGCACTCGAAAAAAGAAGTCCCGTTTTGTAATCGATCCTTTTTTGCCGGACATAAGCGATGGTTCCGGAGATGGCATTCAATGCAACGATCGCCATAGAAGTGCCGACGGCGTGCTGAGGAGAGAACTGGTAAACGATCGTCAGCAACGGAACGATTACGAATCCGCCCCCCACACCAATGATGGTTCCGAAACAGCCGACGATGATGCCGATGACCAAAAGAGCGAGTGATTCGATCATTGCCAGATCACCGTCTGTGTTTCTCCGGCGGAAATTTCCGCCAGTCCCCTCGTTGCATTGGTAAAGGAAAGCTGAAGTGAAGAATACAATGAAGGTAATATCTGCAGTGTAATGATGGAACATTCTTCCGTATAATCGGTTCGTGCAATTCGGAGTTTTTGAGTATTGATAAGATTCATGACGGGATTGGTTTCGGAGAACGGAAAAGAGACGAACATTTCTTTAACAACCGCTTTGGAGATAAACTGTGCTTTCCCAATGACCTCTTCTGCCGCATCAAAATATGCGCGGCCCAATCCCCCTACTCCAAGTTTCGTGCCGCCGAAATACCGCGTGACCACCAGCAGAACATCCGAGCAATTCTTCCCGTGGAGAGCGGAATGGATCTTTACCCCTGCTGTGCCGGATGGTTCACCGTCATCGGAATAGCGCACGATATTTTTTTCTGCGCCAATGATATAGGCAAACGTATGGTGGGTCGCGTCGTAGTATTTTTTCCGGACCGACTCCAGTTTCACCTTCGCCTCTTCCTCCTCTATAACAGGAAAAAGGTCCGCGATGAACCGCGAACCTTCCACTTTGATCAGTGCTGAGAATTCCGTGCGAACGGAAGGAAATATCTCATCCATTATTTGAATTCAACTGCGGTGGTCAGTCGAGCTTCCATATAATCTGCATACGAAGCTCCGGTCCCTTTTTTAAGATGTTTCACATATACCATATTCGGAATAATATGAACTTCCGGAACCGGCGCATAATCGAAACCGCCATTGAAATAGATTTCACGATAACCGGTCGCCGTTACGCTGAAATCTTCATCCACAAAATCCACCCGGACAACACCTTTCAATGAACGCATCAATTCAATCCCTCCAAAGACGGATCCTCCAAGCGGTGTCACTGTTGAATCCTTTACAGGAGTGATGCCCTTTGCGAGATTTTTATCCATCCGATAAAAGGCCTCTAACCCGAAAGTAAAACCCGGTGAAGATGTTCCATAGAACAATTTGCCGTTGATAACATTCCGGGAGGAATCAAAATTTTCAAAATCTGCATACACCTCAATAACAGAAGTTTTGCT
>CAIVNT010000227.1 GCA_903907305.1 uncultured Ignavibacteriota bacterium | reverse complement strand
TGCAGGATCAAAATATTCATAGCGAAGTCCAACGTTTAGGATCAGTGATTTTTCCAGCTCGATCTTATCCTGAACATACGTAGAAAATTGTTTCGGTGTCTTCTTATAGTTGATATAACCTGAATTGATATCCGGTTTTCTTGCAGCATACACGATACTGTCGGCATACACATCCTGGAAATCGTCAACAATCACCCAGGGACGCTTCACATCATAAAATTCGAGTTCATACGTTTCCAATTTGATGGTGTGTAGTCGCAGTTCAGCACCGAATTTTACTTCGTGATCACCGAACAACTGCGCCTGCACATCAAATTTCCCCCCCATCGACTGCGAATTACGGAATGTACGGCCGTTGGATGTTCCACCGGTGAGGAATCCTACGATAGGAAGTGCCGTTTGATAGAATCCCGGCAAGTAGCGCGGATCATTGATATTCTCATATGTATATGTTTTGTCTTCTGTATTGCTTAAGGAGAATTTCAAAGTATAAAAGATGGAATTACTAATAGTATGCGTCCAATCCAATGCCTGAACAAGTCCGTTGCTATAATTTGTCGGACGGCCGTCAGGATTATAACGGAAGCTGTAATATGATGCACTTTGACTCATTGCATTATCATACACAACTTCGTATTTCAAACGCATAGTGGAAGAAATTCTGTATGCGAGATTTCCCTGAATATTGTAGGACTCGCTGATATTAAGCGGAACAAGAGCACTGTCTCCGGTCGGCTTACCTCTCTGATCTACCGTAGGTCCCATTGCAGGAACCGGACCCGAAGGCGGGAAGAAAACACCTCTAGTATAGTTAATGTCCCGATTCAGAGGGTTAAAATAGTAGGGAGATGAGTTCGAGCCGAGACGCGGATCGTTAGTATAGTAAGGATAGCCAGCGATCGAGGGATCCTGCATAATGACACCATTGGTATCTCTCACGACAAGCCGTTTCGTGAATTCATCGCGGGTGATATACATATCGGTTGGATTGTAAATTCTATTGCCGTATAAGAATCCGTGATTACGGTCATATACACCGGATGCATAGAACGAAAGATCATTGATAAAAGTCGGACCACCGAATGTCGCTTCAACACGTGAATTATTAAGCGGCTGAAAGTGCTCAATATGCGGGAAAACTTCTTTGTCCTTGCTGTAATAATCACCCGTCAGTACTCGAAGACTTCCATTATTCTTGGATCCGCCCTCCTTGGTAACATAGTTCACAACGCCGCTCAACGCATTGCCGTATTCTGCGCTGAAAGTTCCCGTGGAGACTGTCACTTCCTGGACAGCATTTGTGGCAACACCGATCGAACTGAGGTTATCATATGGATTGTTCACGGAGATTCCATTCAGCGTGAAAGAAATTTCGTTGGAACGTCCGCCGCGAACGTGGATATCGCCGTCGTCATCAACCGCAACACCGGATTGGAGTCCGATGATCTCGCTGATGCTCGTTACCGGCAATGCCTGAATATTTTCGGAGGTCACGGCAACAACGGGATTGGTCTGATCCTGACGGATAAGCGGGTTCCGCTCTCCTTCAACAATGAACTCATTCAGTTCAACCGATGATTCATTCAGATTGATATTAAGTGTCGTGGTAAAGTCGACGTTCACTCCGATGTTATTCACTCTCGTCGGCTGGTATCCAACGTAACTGACAGAGACCGAATACGTTCCCGGAGGAACGTTCACGATAACGTAGTTGCCGTTGAAATCCGTGGCAGCACCCAGCGACGTTCCGTTAACGGCCACTACGGCAGAAGGAATCCCCTCTTTCGTTTTAGCGTCGATAACTTTTCCGGCGATTTTTCCTGTGGTACCTGCGATGAGAAGCGAAAGAGAGAGAGTAAAGAGTGCGGCAATGTGGAACAGAGAGTAGCGTTTGATCATAAATGGGATCCGTTGCTATTGAGTTCACAAAATATTTAAGTGTGTGAAATATAGGTAAAGCCAGTTGCTGTGTCAAGAAATTTCAGGCCTTTTACTGTATAATTATACACGCTATGCATATGAAAAATAGCCAATTAGTCACTTGATTCTCTCTCTGTTTTTTGATTAATTAAATTTAGAATCATAGTCAAACTTTCCCCCGTCCATCACCATTTACATTTGGAGGTTCATCGATGAAAAATATTCTTACGATGGCTGCAGTGCTGCTTTCGGTATTATCCTCTTCCCTTAGCGCACAGGCAAAATTCGATACGACGAAATTTACGATCTCAGCAACATTAAAACCCAGCAGCTATCCGGAATGGTCGGACAGCGTTGCGGCATGGCGCGTTTACGGCACGTACGATCTCGATAAGGACGGCAAAAAAGAATTTCTTGTGATCGTCGATCCCGCATCTACATTCGCCGCTGATACAAGCATGCCGACGATCCTTCGGTTCGAAGCGAACGGGAACAACAAATACGATCTCGTATGGTCTGCAAAGATACCATGGCAGAATGCTGCAAAAGGATCTTGGCCCTGTCTTACTGTTGGTGATATTGATAAGGATGGACAACAGGAGATCATCTTTGCCGAGCCCCTCGATGCACGTAGCAGTGTTGATCCTGCTCCAACCAGATTGTTCATCTATGAATATGATCCGATCCTCGGCAATTTTCCGAAAGAACCTACTCTCGAGTCCAAATTAGGTTTTCCAGAAAAGTATTACTACGCGGTCACCAGCGTTATTGCCAATGATGTTGACGGTGACGGAGACGTTGAATTGATCCTGAGCGCTCGCCGTGCCTACGGTGGAGGCTGGGGCAATGCTAGTCTTCGTCCTTTGTTCATCTACCACTTGAACGGCGACATCAGTCCCGGATTCAGCGATTTCGAACGTGAATTCGCCGATACACTGGGTACATTCAACGGCGGATATTATTTCAATAACCATGTTGTCGATTTCAACAATAATGGGAAAAAAGAGATTTGGGGATTCACCTGGGATCTGCTAAGCTATGCCGTTTACGAAGCGAACGGAAAAGATACCTATGTTCTCAAAGTGGATGTGAATCAGGCCGGTGACGCCGATTACGGAGAACAGAACAGTGTTTCATTCTATGATGCAAATAAAGATGGAAAATTAGAAAT
>CAIVNT010000226.1 GCA_903907305.1 uncultured Ignavibacteriota bacterium | reverse complement strand
TCACATGGCTTTCCGTTGCGATCATCACATTGATGGATGAACTGACGTCGATCTTCTATGCGCCGAGTGAAGCGTTCCGCGTCATCGGTACCAATGCGATCGTCTTTATCCTCCTTACGTCCATTCTCATCCGGCTGCTATCGATGAGAATGACGGAGATCGCAGAGATATTGGAATTCCACGGCGTGAAAGGGGGAGGTGTCTATTCATTCTCCTATCTCGTTCTCGGCCCTATCGTTTCATTCATCGCGGTGGCATCTATTATCGTGGATTATGTCCTGACGGCGTGTCTCTCCACCGTCAGCGCCGTAGAGAACGGGATGTCATTCATCCATATCACCGAGCTGGGAAAGTTCATGTTCCAGCTCGCGATCATCTGGTTTGTTGCGGGACTCAACATCATCGGCATCAAGGAGAATGCGAAATTCACGTATGGGATTTTCGTTGTGGCTGCCATCGTGCTGATCAACCTTGTTGGCGCAGGAATGTACCATATGAACAGCGACAGTCTGCATACGATCGGACAGAGCTTCTCGAACATAGCGATCGGTATGGATAAGGGGAATTGGTTCAATGCATATTTCTTCGTGGTCGTCGGTGTTTCCAGCTGCATCCTGGCGTATTCGGGTATCGAATCCGTTGTGCAGACGGCAGGTCTGGTCAGTTCTTGGAAAGATGTGAAGAAAGCATACATCTTTCTCGCATTGACCACCGGTATCTTCACCCCGCTGCTTGCCGCCATCGTGCTCTCTTCCAAGATCAACTTCTCGCTTCATGAAACTGACTTGATCACGGCATTCGCTAAGATGGTCGGCGGAGTTCCGTTCGGGTACATCGTCGGTATCCTCGCCAGTATCCTGCTGATGATGGCGGTCAATACGGCGTACGTCGCTTCCAGCGAACTGGTAGAACGTGTTGCGCATCGGTACGGTTTCCACTGGATCATCAAGACGAACAGCCGACAGTCCCTCTATCGCGTTCACATTGCCAACGCTACATTCTATACGTTCATCATCATCATCACCGGCGGCAATCAAATGATGCTGGCGGAGATGTATGCAATCGGACTGCTGGCAAGTTTCACGATCAATCTCGGCAGTCTGCTGATCTATCGGTATTCAAAAGGGACGAAGGATGTTCTCGCGTTCAATACGCACCGGTTGGGAACATTCGGACTCTTTGCGATCATGCTCTCCTGTTTTCTCTATCTTGGGTATCACAAACCATACGGGACGATGATGTGGAGTTCCGTTACAGCGATCTTCCTCTTCATCGGTATTCGTGTTGCTAAAAAGCGCGCACCGGAGATCAAAGAGATCGCACAGACGGATCAGCCGCTGAACATGATCTTCTATCTGGTGGAATCCGAAGCGGAGAATATTAATATCTATTTCCGCCGTCCCAACGAGAATTCCCTGCAGGTGGATGATACGTCCAGTGCCTTCATCAGTCTGTATCATCCGCGCCAGGGGATACCTGAAAAAGTGGCTGTGAACCATTTCCGTTTTGCCAATCAAAGCCAGTCCGTCTATCAAGGAATCACTGAAATTCTTTATGCGTTGGACTATGAACTTCCGCATAAGAAGATCACCATCCATCTCGGTTGGCCGACATCATCCTGGATCGACCGTCTTTCTATCGGTGTGATGATCCTCAGCGTGATCCGTCTGCCGAAGTTCTTCCCGCGATTCAATTTCGTGATCGAGTATTTCGGAAAACCGAAAGAGCATAAATAACGCCGTGTTCACCAGTGTGATCATACCGGCCGCAGGTTTCGGTGAACGCATGGGCGCGACCATCGGGAAGCAGTTCCTGTTGTTGAATGAAAAACCGATCCTCGTGCACACACTGGAACGCTTCGAACAGTGTGCCGAGATCCATGAGATCATCGTTGCCACGCAGCGCTCCTCATTTTCCATCATCGAGGAAATGAAAAAGAAATACTCCCTCACCAAACTGCGATCCCCTGTGGAAGGGGGAGAACGTCGTCAGGATTCCATTGCGAATGCATTGAAGTTGGTCGATCCGTCGGCGGAAATGGTGTCTGTCCACGATGCCGTGCGTCCTTTCGTCCATCTCAAAGAGATCAGTCAATCCATCGAGACAGCACGGTATTTCGGCGCATCTATTGTTGCAGTCAGAGCGAAGGATACGATAAAGCAGGCGTCGACGGATGGACGCGTGGAAAAGACATTGAACCGCTCCTCTCTATGGAGTGTTCAGACACCGCAGACTTTCCAACGGCAAATATTGTTGGATGCGTACGAGTTTGCGGCAAAGAATAACATCACTGCAACCGATGATTCCTATCTTGTGGAACGGATCGGGATCTCGCCCATCATTGTGGAAGGAAGTTATGAGAACATCAAGATCACCACACCTGATGATCTTCTGCTCGCGGAACTGCTTCTGCAAAGATTTATCCCTTAAATTATTCAAATTCGCTCGATTCGACATTCTATGACAGTTCCTTAAATCGAATAGAAATCCTTGCATCTAATCATCCAAATTCCTTATTTTCCCACAGTGATTGCCCACGCATTAAAGGGATAAGAAATGCAAAATCTTGCGATCGTATTATTATTGAGCTACGTCATCGGTTCGATACCGACCAGCATCATCGCGACGAGACTGGCGAATGCCGGGGATATCCGGAAATTCGGCAGCGGTAACGCAGGCGGAACGAATGTTCTTCGAATGCTCGGCTGGAAGGTCGGACTCGCAGTGATCCTATTCGATCTGTTCAAAGGTGTTGTTGCAACATACTATATGCCTCAGCTGTTTTGGGATCCGCATCCGTTGCCGTTCAATAATTATACTCCGTTCCAGGATTTCACCGTTGTGCAGATCATCTGCGGCATCGGTGCTATCTTCGGACATATCTGGACACTCTTTGCAGGATTCAAAGGGGGCAAAGGGGTGGCAACCGGTGCAGGTATGATCCTGGGACTTGCTCCGGTGGAATTTGTCGTGGCGATCCTTGTTTTTGCAGTCGTGTTCATGTCTTGGCGCTATGTTTCGCTCGGTTCTATCCTTGCCGCAATGGCGATTCCCCTTACATTGTTCATCCGCGAAAACTTCTTTCACGTTGATATTCCCGGATATCATACCCTGGTCTATTTTGCTGTTGCTGTTTCACTTCTCATTACGTACACTCACCGTGAGAATATCAAACGGCTGCTGGCCGGGACAGAAAATAAGTTGACGCACTTCAAAGGTTCCAAGCAGTAGCATTTTATCCACCTGACGTTTGGAACTTCATCATGCGTATTTCAGTTCTTGGAGCCGGTAGTTGGGGTACAACTCTGGCAATGGTCCTTTGCGAGAATTTCCGCGATGTCACATTGTGGAGCTATCGGGCAGACCAGACCAAAGAGATGCGGGAAGCCCGAACCAACAAAGATTATCTTCCCGGTGTCATTCTACCCAAACATCTCAAGATCACACACGACGTTGAAGAAGCTTCCTCAAAAAAAGACCTGATCGTTACCGCAGTCCCTTCGCAATTCCTCCGTAATGTGCTGAAAGATATCGCTCATCTTGATCTGAACAAGACCATCATTGTGAATGTGGCGAAAGGGATCGAGAACGGAACTCTGATGACGATGTCTGAAGTGATGCTGGATATTTTTGAGCACGAGAAGAAGAAAAATATCGCGATTCTCTCCGGTCCAAGCCATGCGGAAGAGGTCGTTAAAAAGATACCTACCGCAGTTGTTTCCTCCTCATTCAGCACTCGTACAGCAAAGATCGTGGCGCAATGTTTTAACACACCGTATTTCCGCGTGTATGTGTCCGACGATATTCGCGGTGTTGAACTTGGAGGCGCGCTCAAGAATGTGATCGCGATCGGTGCCGGAGTTGTTGATGGCGCAGGATTCGGAGACAATACGAAGGCGGCGATTATTACACGCGGTATTGCAGAAATGACTCGGCTTGGAGATAAAATGGGGGCGTTGCCAAGGACGTTTTCTGGACTTTCCGGTGTGGGCGATCTGATCGTTACCTGTATGAGCAAGCACAGTCGTAACCGCCATGTCGGCGAAGAACTTGGGCGGGGAAGAAAACTTGACGATATCCTCAGTGAAATGGTGATGGTCGCCGAAGGTGTTGCAACATGTCGCTCCGCCGTTGATCTGGCGAAGAAACATCATACCGAGATGGCCATCTTCTCTGAAGTCTATAATATCATGTTTGATGGAAAAGAACCTCACCGTGCCACAGAGGATCTGATGACACGAAGTATCAAAGGTGAGCACTGATATCTCCTCAGTAATTTTTCAACATCCTTCCGCATCTCAATCAATACGGATCTATGATATGTTCAATCCTATGAAGAAAATCTTCTTTGTCCTTTTGTGTCCGTTCATTCTGTTCGGTCAACATTCCGCAGATGCTGTTTATATCAATGGGAAGATCTGGACGGTGGATGCCGCACAACCTGAAGCGGAAGCGGTTGCTGTCTCCGCAGGATGCATCATCGCGGTCGGTTCAACGAAGGAGATCAGAACGTTCGTTGGAGCCTCTACCCGCGTGATCGATTTGAAAAAAAAACGGATGATGCCGGGATTCATTGATAACCACACACATTTCATGTCCGGCGGATTTCAATTGCAGAGCGTCGATCTCCGTAACGCAAAGACAGAAGAAGAATTTTCTTCCATTATCAGGAAACGGGCGGACGCTCGGCCGTCAAAATGGATCACAGGCGGGGATTGGGATCATGATCTTTGGAAGAGCGGAAAACTTCCATCAAAAGAAATGATCGACAGATATACTCCAAACACTCCTGTCTTTGTCAACCGGTATGACGGGCACATGGCTCTTGCGAACAGTGCCGTGCTGAAACTTGCCGGCATCACAAAGAATACTCCCGATCCGCCCGGCGGAACGATCGTCCGCGATCCTATTACAGGCGAACCGACGGGACTTCTGAAGGATGAAGCGATGTCCCCGGTATGGGGATTGATTCCCGCGCCATCGGATGAGGATATGCTGACTGCTGCCCGTTTGGCATTGAACGAAGCGAAACGTTTCGGAGTGACATCTATTCAGGATATGGCGTATTCGAATGGCGAACGGGACATTACAACGTACAATGAATTGAACCGTCGAGGTGAACTGACGGCGAGGATGAACTGCGTCAGTTATATCTCGGGATGGAAAAATCTCGCACTGAGCGGAATCCAGGCTCCGTTCGGCGATGAGATGGTGCAGCTCGGTTTTGTGAAAGCATTTGTGGACGGTTCGCTTGGTTCTTCCACGGCATTATTCTTTGAACCGTTCCTGAATGAGAATACACACGGTCTTCCGATGGATATTGTGACGGACGGACGGCTTGAACGTTGGGCTACATCCGCTGATAGTGCACATCTGCAATTGCGGGTGCATGCCATCGGGGACAGCGCCAACAGTCTGATGCTGGATATGTTCGAGCGCATCATCAAAAAGAATCCGTTGTGGGACAGACGATTTAGAATAGAGCATGCACAGCATATTCATCCGAAGGATTTTGCACGCTTTGCAAAAATCGGCGTGATCGCATCTGTTCAGCCGTATCACGCCATCGATGATGGACGTTGGGCAGCGAAACGGATCGGCGATGTGCGCTGCAGAACGACCTATCCGTTCCGGTCATTTTTGGATAACCACATCAAAATGTGTTTCGGCAGTGACTGGACCGTCGCACCGCTTGATCCGCTGCTCGGAATCTATGCTGCAGTTACCCGAAGAACAACCGACGGAGCGAATCCGAATGGTTGGTATCCGGAACAAAAGATCACGGTGAAAGAAGCGATCGAATGCTACACCATCAATAATGCTTTTGCTGCATTTGAAGAAAAAGAAAAGGGGAGCATCACCCCGGGAAAGTTAGCGGATTTCGTCGTACTTTCCGATGACATCCTTTCGATCGATCATATCGCCATTGAATCGGTCAAGGTAGAAATGACAATTCTCGGCGGAAAAATTATCTATCAGCGTACACCATGATTCTTTCAAGATTGTTCAGACAATATTATAAGTCCATCCTTCTGGCATTATCTCTCGTCCTTATCGAAAATATTGCTTGGATCGTAGAGCCGACGGTGTTTGGAAATGTCATCGATGCGTTCATTGATAAAGCGGTCGGACAGGGAACAGCGCATTTTTATTTTCCGCTCACCGTCTGGATCGGTGTATTCCTGTTGAATTCCGGTGCTGGTGCTTTGCGACGGGCGTTTGATCAGAAGATCTATATGACGATGTTCACGGACATTGCCATGCAGGTCGCACAGGGAGCAAAAGATCGCGGGGATTCCGTTTCGAAAACTGTTGCGAGGGCGGAACTGTCACGTGAATTCATCAATTTTTTTCAATATCGTTTTCCCGAGATTATCGAACAATCCGTCGCCATCGGCGGGGCAGTGATCGCATTGTATTTCTCCGATTGGCGGATCTCTGTTTCCTGTCTGTTTATTGTTCTTCCGCTTCTGCTTATCACAAAACTGTACGCAAAACGTGTAATGAAATTACAGACGGATCTTCACGATACGAAGGAAAAGGCATTCGACGTATTCTCAACTCAGAATATGGACGCCATCCGCAATTATTATCAGAGGATCTCAAAGAATGAGAGAAAGATCGCATATTGGGGCGCTTTGAATTTTGCATTTATCCGTCTCTGCCTGCTGGGAATATTTCTTTTTGTCCTTTATATCTCTATCGACCTTGATGATTTTACGACGGGCGGAATCTATTCAATCGTTGCGTATCTCTGGACCTTCGTCACATCGACAGAATATCTGCCGGAACTTCTGGAAAGCTCTACTTCCATCCGGGAAATATCCCGCCGATTGGACTCTGATGATATTCCTGAATAACGTATAGGTCAACCTAACCGCAGACGGAATCTGAACGGCACCGTGACGAACACACTCACCGGTCTGCCGTTCATGAGCGCTGGAGTGAACTTCCACAGTTTTGCAGCTTCGATCGCCGCCTGATCGAATAATTCGGAAGTTGATTTCACCACTTCTGCCGTCCTCACTGTGCCATCTTTTGTTACCCACATTTTTATAAAGACTGTCCCTTCCACTCCGGACCGCCGTGCAATATCGGGATATGCCGGTGCTGGATTGGAGATCGCGATCGGAAACTTCTCTACTCCCGGTGTGAAATCTTTCGGAGGAGTTTCTTCGGTGTTCCCATAGACGGATCCCCCTTCACTTGTTCCTGTTCCGATCTCACGTTCGTCCGTAAACCCTTTTCCATTGCCGTTTGTGCTGATGCTTTGTTCTTCTTCAGGAATCGTTCCCTCGGGACCGATTTCAGGGTCCGGGATCGGTACAGGAATTCCGATGCCGTTTTTGTTCACCGCGAATTTCGGAGGATTTGCCGGCTGTAAGATGTAATTTTTAATAGACAAAATAGTTTCACCGGTACGGGGACCGCAAGAGATGGTCCCCACATTGATTCTCTCAACGGACGTATTGACCATCAATGCTGCCACGATCATCGTATGGAACAGTCCCGCTGTCAGCAAGCCGCCCCCAAGATTTTTCTGATATGAATCCCGTAATTCCATTGTGCCAGTGTTCGCCAATGCTGTCATACGAGCTCCAAAAATAATGGTGTGAGGGAAATAATTGTCCGGTGAATCGGTTATTTATTTGTTCTCGTTTTATAATTGTCGTATTGGATCGATTTTTTTGCGCGACGAGTATCACTTTCTTCACGGACCGTCTTCTGATATGATTCAATTTTCCCCATTTGTGAACGGACCGATTCACCTGCAGCACCTGCCACCGCCGCCGCCGGTGAATTGCTCATCATCTCTTTTGCATCATCCATCAATATCACTGCAGCGGCTTGATCTCCATTGTCGATTGCTTTCATTGCCTGTTCCACTTTCGATGCTGATGCCGCAATATCCGCTTTTGCCTGGACCTGCAGATCGCGGCTGTTGCGTATCTCGGCGACATCTTTAGAGTAACGGACGTTTGCAGTGAATACAGGGATCAAAATGACTCTGTTTTCAGTTTCATAGTGTAGTTCACCAGACGCAGCAATTCGTTTGCCCATCCCGGCAGGGATGTTCAGTTCAATAGTGAACTCTCTCGTTTCGTTGGAATAGAGATCGCCGATCGGAATGATCACCTTACCATACTCCTCGGAATAGTCGCACCCAAGAACACTGGAGAGCGAAATATGGTCACCAAGTGCGATTGAAATAGTGGCATTCTGTGCTGCAACGGAGGAGACCATATCAAATTCCCGCCGGACGATAGATGCGAGCGACGTGGGATGTTCGATGAAATAATAATTCCCTCCGCCGCTTTCCGATAGTCCCATCATCAGATTTTCGTTATAGTCGAGTCCAACACCCATCGTGGAGATCGAGATGGATCTGTTCCGGTAACCTCTCACCATCCGTTGCAGTTCTACAGGATCGGTCACACCGACATTCGCCAGTCCGTCGGACAGGAGAATGACCCGGTTCACATATTCCTTTCCCGCAAATCGTTCCGCCTGCTTCAATCCTTCGGTTAATCCGCCGCCAAGATTCGTCGAACCGCGGGGGTAGACATCATCAAGCATTCTTTTGATCGATGCGCGGTTGTCGCCGATTTTCTTTGCGCGCCGGAGAATGTCGATGGCATCGTCATATACCACAAGAGAAAGCAGGTCGTTCGGCTGCAATTGATCGATCAGGGATGCGAATGCTTTTTTAACAAAATCCATCTTCCGTTGATCGCTCATAGAGCCGCTCCGGTCGATTACGATTGAAATATTCATCGGTCGTCGTTGTCTCTCTTTGTCAGTGTCAGGCGTTTTTACCGTCAATTGAAGATATGCTGTTCCTCCGTGTTCGGAGATTACCGGACAATTCAGCTTTCCGTCGAGGGTGATCTGGGGAGCGGAGGCAAGAAGTGTCATCGCATTGACATGAATTAATCCGGCAAATATCATCGTCAATTGAAGAATAATTGAAGTGAATACCGAAGTAGTTACTCGTTTTGACCCGTGAAAGAAATTATTGCCTATTTTAGACTTCATACAGCCTCCTTTGGATTTTGTGGATGGTTATTTGTAATTTCTTCTGTTCACCTATTGCTGATTGATGTCATTAACAATAAAAAGGTCAATGAAGCCGAATCTCTTTTTCCTTAACGACGACGCGAAGATCCTCCACCTGATGGAACAGGGAGACGAAGAGGCATTGGTGATGATATACCGGCAGAACAGGAAAGCGATCCTCTCATTTGTAACGCGGAACAGCGGAAGTGAAGATGATGCGGAAGATGTGCTCCAGGAGTCGGTGATCATTCTGTGGGAGCGGGTTCGCAGCGGACGTTTTGAACAGAGCGCAAAGTTGAGTACGTTTCTCTTTGCCGTAGCAAAGAATGTCTGGTCCCGAAAGAGAATGCGGAAACTTCGTGAACCGGCGTCGGAATTTGACAACGATCAGTTCGATTCATATGAGCGGTCCGCGCTGGACGAGATGATCGATTCCGAACGTTCGGAACATATCGCGAATGCAATGGAACAGCTGGGCGAACCGTGCCGGACATTGCTGACGCTCTATTATTGGGAAGAACATTCGCAGGAAGAGATCGCAGCGGAGATGGGATTTGCGAACGCTGCAACTGTGAAATCGAAGAAATATACGTGTAAAAAAATGCTTGAGAAAATATTGAAAGAATCCGGAATGTACGTTGGGCTTGCACAGTCATGAGTGAACAGGGAAAAAAATATTGGACGGATGATCCGGAACTGGTGGAGCGCTATATCTTAGGCAAACTCTCACCGGAGGAAATGGAACGTCTGGACCGCGAGATCGCAGGTTGCGAACCGTGCAAAGCTATTATTGCTCGGGAGGCGGAGATCGCAGCCGGCATCCGCAGGCATGGCAGGGATAGGATGAAAGCGGATCTCCGGAAGAAATTACGGCGGGACCGTGCATCGCAATTCTATTCCTATCAATATATCGGCCTGGCTGCGGCCGTTGTGGTGATCGCGATCGGCATCGGTTTGTATCAGATCTGGTTTAGCGACCTTGTCGCGCCAAAACAATTTCAGCATCCGCAGATCATTATCACCTCCAAACCGGATACGTCTGGAAACATACGGGAACAGCAGAACGATGCTGAGCGCGATTCGAAACAAATCGCGGAAGGTTCCGCCGTTCAGAAGAAGAGCGAACGTCGGGAAGGAATCAGAATTGAACGGCAATCTGCATCCCAAAAGTTTGCTGAACGGACTGTTGAACCTACGGTTTCCGGAAATGCACCGGCGAAAAATGATCATCCCTCTGTCGCGGACGGCGGATCTGTTGCAGTGTCCGAGGCTCTCCCGGAAAATCATTCCGCCGCAGTATGGCTCATCGGTAACGTTGTAATGATCGGAGAACGTGCCGGGTCTTCAATGGAAAAATCATCCCGTTCTTCATCATCAGGAGAGATGACGGCGGTAAAGAAATCTTCGGATGGAAAGGTGATCGTCCGCCATCGCGCGGTGAAAGAACTTCCCTCGGACCGTGCGGCAGCATCAAGAGCAAGCGGACAGATTGAAACGCTCCTCGAGAGGAATGACGACAAACTTGTTCTCACATTGTTTGATGATTCCGTTAATGAGTCCGATGTTCAGCAGGCCGTGATCGAATCGCTTTCCGACGATCTTCTCGTTGTTGCACTTCCGAATCAGCGGATCACCTACCATCTTCCATCCGGCTGGAACCAATCCTCGCGCAGCCGATGAACGGTCAGTCCTCAACAGAAATTCAATATGTGAAAGGGGTAGGACCGGTCCGCGCGGCGGTGCTGAAGACGATCGGCATCGATTCGCTTCAGAAACTCCTCTATTACTTTCCGTACGATTATCTCGACCGTTCCCGCATAACAAAGATCAAAGAACTGCCGAAGCTTGTTGAGGCGGGCAACGAAGTGACCATCATCGGTTCAGTGTTCCGCACCGAAGTAAAATATACACGCAACCGAAAGAAGATATTTTTTCTGACGATAAAAGATGAGACGGGCTACGTCTCCTGTGTCTTTTACGGAGCAGTGGACTGGTTTGTGAAAGCGTTTGAGGTCGGAGAGATCCTTGCCGTTTCCTCTGTTCCCGAATTGGATAAATTCAATCGCGTTCAGTTCATTCATCCCGAGTTCGATCGGCTTAAAACAAAAGATGCGGAGGATGAGACGGACTGGAATTCTCTCCTTAATACCGGCGCCATCATTCCGAAATATTCGTCGAGTGAAGAGCTGCGCAATGCAGGACTCGACAACCGCGGTTTTCGCAGGATCTTAAAGAACGCGGTCACGAACAATCTTAATTCACTCACCGAACATCTTCCGAGGGAGATCCTGCAGCGAAATTCACTCCTGGATATTCAGTCCTCCATCAAGATGATCCATTTCCCGAAATC